>CAKNJL010000107.1 GCA_930982035.1 uncultured Clostridium sp. | reverse complement strand
GAAATTTGTTAAATGCAGATGAAATATTAAGACTTCCCCATGATAAGTTGATTGTTAATATTCGTGGAAATAAGCCATTATTGTTAGATAAAATGATATATATAGAACATCCCCTTTCTAAAAAGTTAAAAGATGTTTCCGTTAGTAATTATAAGCCTAATTGGAATGATAATAATCATGTAGAAGTAAAACAAAAAATTATAGAGCAACCTAAAACAGATATTTCGAATAATGATGAAGAATTTGAGGAAATTACATTTGATAATTTTTAATATTGTGGTATAATTTTGACAAATAGTAAGTTGTAGGGATGTTAGAAATTATGATTAACAAAAAACATTTCTAAAATTATACGATTTATAAAAATTTGTGTTATAATGTTGATGAAGAGAAAAGTGATTGGAGGAAATAAGATGTCTGAAGAATTAAAAAATAAAGATGGATCATTAAATAAATCAAAAGAAAAAGAAGTAAAAGAGAATAGGAATTTCATTAGAGAAAAGGTAATAAATTTTTGGAATAAATTAAATATTTTTAATAAGTTTGCGACTATTGGAATTTCTGTGTTTATCTTATTAGGATTAATAGCGTTTTTTTCTAATAGAATAGTATCAGGCATTATAGCAATAATTTCTATTATACTTATAGTGGTATCAATATTAATTGAAAAACAAGTAATAAAAAACACAAAAAAATGGATTTCTATAATTCTGTTAAGTGTATCTTTTATTATAATTATTCCTTATTTTAGTTTGTTTAAAATAAGTATAACGGATTATGAAAAATATGACTGGAATGATGTGGTATTAGCAAATGTAATTGAAAAACCAAAGTCTTCTTATGGAAAGATTCTTTCTAATTCTGATAAATACTTATCATTAGATGTAAGGAATGTATCAAAAACACAATTTACAGATTATGTGAAAAATTGTAAAGAAAAAGGTTTTGACATTGATGCTGAACAAACAGAAAATACATTTCTTGCATATAATAAAGATGGATATAAATTATATATTTACTATAATGAAAGCAATAAAAAAATGAGTATCAGTTTAGATGCACCAATGGAATTAGGTACATTAGTATGGCCTGAAAGTGAATTGGCAAAACTTGTTCCAACACCTAAATCTACTATTGGTAAAATTGAAAAAGATGATATAACAAGTTTTGTTGCTTATGTAGGTAATATTAGCAAAAATGATTATGATGAATATGTTACATCTTGCTCAAATAAAGGGTTTAATGTAAATTCAAGTAAAACTAATAAAGAATATATAGCCAAAAATGAAAATTCATATAAGATATTACTAAATCATATTGGAAACAATATTATGAAGATTACAATATGTGAACCAGAATACGATATTAGTGTAGAGGTTAAATGTGTTGAAAATGGGATATTTAGTAAATATAATGTAAAATTATACATTGATGATTCTTATAAAGGGATAATTACACACGGAGAAACAGAAGATTATAATATTACTTTGAATAAAGGAAAGCATAAATTTAAATTTGTTAGTGTGGAAGATGACAATATTACAGGAGAAGAAACAATAGAAATTTCAAAAAATGAAAATGTTAAATTAAAGATTTCTTGTACAAGTTATGGAATAAATATTGAAATTCTTGAAGGAACAGCTGCAAGAGAAGAACAAGTTAATAACACAGAAACCAATAATAATACAACTAATTCAGAACTGGAAGCAAAACTTGAAAAAAATTTCCCAAAGGAATACGCAAAAAGAGCAGTAGTAGTAGCTATGACAAATGGATCTGCAATTGATGTCTTTAAATCAGATGGATTTTCATATGATATATCTAAATTTCATAAGTATTCAGATGTTTCTGGTTTTTATTTAGAAATTGAAGAAAATGGAACTTGGTCAGCGATAGATGAAAGTACTTGGCGAGTGGAAAATATGAAATTAAATTTAACAAAAGAAAATAAGGGTAGTATGATAAAAGTGAGTGCAGATGTAAAATATGATGGAAAAAACTATATTATTTCCAATGGACAAAAAATAAATGCAAATGAAAAATATATTGATTCATCAGATACATCAAAGATTAATATAGAAGATTTAAATCCTACTGAAAATACTCCTTATTTAACAGTATCAAAAAATCTTATTGAAGACGATAGAACAAATACAGACAATTCAGATAAATTAGATGAAGCTACAATAATAACATCTGCTAAAAGTACATTTGAAAAGTATGGAAAATCTAAATATCCTTATGGTTTTAAATGTCATTGGATTGTAAATTTTATAGCTTGTGAAGTTAGATATGATGGCTCTTGTTATATCAAGGTAGGAGTTACAATTACAAATCAATATGGTACAGAAAGGAAGACAGTTGCAGAAGGAATTGTCAAGGGCTCTAATGTAGAAAATTTCTATGTTAGTAATTAGTTAAAAAGATTAACCAAAATAAAAAAATTAAAGTATTATTACATTAAAAACATTTTTAAGAATGTTAAAGTGCTAGACAAATTACAATTAGTCTAAATAAAATATTTGAGCATTTACCTTAAATGGTAGATGCTTTTTAAATACTATTTATTATATTACAAAA
>CAKNJL010000106.1 GCA_930982035.1 uncultured Clostridium sp. | reverse complement strand
TTGATTTTTATATTATTTTAGAACTTTGAAATTTTTTTTCATGTCTTTATCCTGAATAATGTGGAAAAAAACTTGAAAAGAAAAAATCATTATGATATATTTTTCTTGTAAAAAAATATCAGAAGAATATAAAAAAAAAGGAAAGGGAGAATCAAATGATGAAAAAAGGAGAAAACAGAAGGAAAAAGCAAAATGAGGTAAATACTTCAAAAAGAAAACAATGTTGTTTAGAAAATAATAAGGGTACAAATTTAAAGCAAAATGGAATAACATTAATTGCATTAGTAATTACAATAATTGTACTTTTAATTCTAGCTGGAGTAACAATTGCAACATTAACAGGAGATAATGGAATATTAACAAAAGCAACAGAGGCAAGTACTAAAACAAGTGAGGCAGAGGCGGAAGAACAAGTAAAATTGGCGATAGCAGGAAGTATAGGAGCAAATGGAGAAATAGACAATGAGGATTTAAAAGATAACTTAAATATGATAGAAGGAATAGAAGAAGTGGGAGATATAAGTGACAGCGATTATCCAATATCAGTAACAGTAGATGGAGAATATAGTTATCTAATAAATAAAGATGGAACATTAGGAGAAATAGTAAAAAGAGAAGGAATAAAAGTAGGGGACTATGTAAATTACGAGCCAGATGCAAACGAAACAGGATATACAACAGACAAACTAAGTTCAGATATAACAGGATCAAGTAGTAATAAAAGTGCAATAACTCAAGATGACTTAAAGTGGAGAATATTAAATATAGACGCAAGTGGAAGAGTAGACTTAATAAGTGAAACGCCAACAAGCCAGACAGTATATTTTCAAGGAGCAAGAGGATATAATAATGGAGTATATGTAATAAATGACATATGTAAGAGCTTGTATAGTAATAATAGCTTAGGAATAACAGCAAGAAGTCTAGACTTAAAAGATATAGAGGATAAGATGAATGCCACAGGAAAAGCCAAAAGAGATGAATATGCAAACGCTGTACAATATGGAAAAACAAAAACATATGGAAGTGGATACAATCAATATCCAAATTTATATGCCCAAGAAAACGGAAGTGGAATAAACACAGAAAAAGTAAAGACAGATGGAATAGATGTAAATGCAGATGGATATAGTAGTCCAACAACAGAAGATTCAAGTACAGCAAATGAAGGATTAACAGTAACGCAGACATATTACTATTTTAGTAACACACCAAGTAGTTATTTTGACGACCAAGAATTTCATGACATGGTATTTAATACAGGCTCATATTATTGGTTGGCCTCTCGCGATGCTAACTGCGATTCGCCTGATGCGACCTTCGGGTTGCGCAGTGTGAACAATTCCAGCCTTAGCGGTAACTACATGTTCAATTCGCACGGTAACACGAACAACAATTTACGGGTATCTTCGCCCCGTAGTTTCTCTAGGGTCTGACATCCAAATAACACCATGCACAGGAGAAAATAGTAGCTCAAATATGCATCAAATCAGTAAATAGTAGAGTAAAATACCACCCCAAGAGGCCTTAGGTCTCTTGGTGGTCAAAGTTTAAGAACATAAAAAAGAAAAACTATAATACTATCCGAGAAGTGACTATAATATATGCAATTAATATAATGGGCACCTATACTATTGATATAAAGAACTTAATTATAACAGATATAAAATTAGAAAAATTTATATAAGTTTGAGGTGTTAAAAATTAGTATAATAACAATAGTAAAAGAAGTAAAAGAAATATATTCTCAATATGTAACATTAGTAAAATCTGGAGGATTTTATAGAGTGTATGGAAAAGATGCATATATAATTTCAAATTTATTTGAATATAAAGTAAAGAAAGAACAAGAAGTTATTACATGTGGTTTTCCAATAAAATCATTGAAAAAAGTTGAAGCAAAATTAGAACAAAAAAAGATAAATTATCTAGTATTAGATAGCAGAGATAATTACAATGTGGAAGAAAAAGTAGAATTCAAAAATTTAAATACATATGATAAACAATATGAAGAGTCAAAAATATATGTAAATAACCAAATAAGGATAGATAATATATATCACTTTTTGGAAGAAAATGCAAGAAAAATTGAATTAAAAAATATGTTAAAGGAATTTGAAGAAATAATATGCAAACAGAAAAGTTTAAAGTAATTGATTTTATAAGAGATTTAATAATAAATATAGACAAAAATCTAGATAACTTTCCTAAAAAAGATATAGAAATAAAAAATAGAATAAGGAATGTAAGTTATGATTTATTAGAATGTTCTTATGAAGCAAACACAACAGAAAATGATGAATTAAAAATAGAATTAATCAATAAATGTATTGCTAAAATTAAGATTATAGATTTTCTATTAAATTTAAGCTATGATAAACAAATTATAAATAATAAACGTTATTTAAAATTTGGAGAATCAATGGACAAAGTTATAAAATATTTAACAGGTTGGAGAAAATCAATAAAAAAAGAGGAAAATTAGTAATATAGATTAATTGTAAATATCAAGTGAATTATGGAACTGTAAAAAAAATACATTTTTATTATTTCATAAACAATTAATTAAAAAAATAACATAGGGCATAGTTGTCGGTAGTGACAGCTGTTTAGTAGTAGTATTAGTCTTTGGTTGGCCTCTCGCTATGCTAACTGCAATTCGACTAATGCGAACTTCGGGTTGCGCAATGTGAACAATTCCAACCTTAACGGTAACAACATGTTCAATTCGAACGGTAACACGAATAACAATAACAGGTTGGTGTTAGAATAGATATATAGACACAAAATTTTACGAATTGAAAAAAAGATGA
>CAKNJL010000105.1 GCA_930982035.1 uncultured Clostridium sp. | reverse complement strand
TGTTCTTTTACTTTTTTATGAAATTTTTGTTGCATTTCAAATGAAATTTCCGGTTAATTTTTTACAGTTCAGACATTCATGCTTATTTAAGATTAAGTATCTGAACTTTAACTTTAATTTTGTTGAAGATTTAAATAATCTTGTCACTTTTAGTTTAATTAAATTTTTTTTAGAAAAAGAAGATTTAATTCTAAATAAAAAAACGAGAATATATAGTTCAAAAGATAACTTTATCTTTCTTGGAAAAAATTTATATGGAAATCCAAGCAAATATCGAAGTGTAAAAAGAAAAATAAAAAATAAGAAAAATTTATATTTTAAAAATAAAATTAAATTAAGAAGTTTAACTAGTACTATTATATGTTATAAACATATTTACCCAAACATGTTTATTGACGAGAATAAATTATTTTAAAGCAGTTCTAAATAGTCACTCCTTTTCAATTTCTTTACTAACAAATGCTATTATCTGCTTTAGTTTTATCACTAATCTAATTAGTGAAAGGATATAATTTGTTTCTATTCTTCCCTTATATAATATATAATTTATTATATAACCACAGTGATATAGAATCTACGGGGAAAAGCCCATAATAGTTGTTGTTATCATTGTCATTCGAATTGAACATATTGTTAGCGTTCACTTCTCCATTGTTAACAGCCCTCACATTGAAATTGCAGTTACTTGAATTAGTATTCACGCAACGAGAAGCCACCCATCAATTATACCCTAATTTATTTATTATTTTTATTTATTTCTACTATTGTTGCTTTTATCCACCCTGTTATATATTTTGATATATCATCTAATTTTTGACCTACCTTTATGTATTTTTTCTGATTTATTATTTTTTTATCATACGCAAGATTTACTAAAAAATCTATCAATTTCACTTTTACAATTACTCTTTCAAGATTTTCCCTTCTAAACTTTAATTCTGATGTTATATTCGCTAAATATACTATTTTTAACATGCTATAACTTTCTTCTCTTATTGTTCTTTTTATTTCTAAATCCTTTTTAGGAAAACCTTCTAACATATTGTCCAGATATATTATCAATTCCCTTATAAATTGAATTGATTTAAATTTCTCTTCTTTCATCACTTATTATTTTTTCCATTTCTTCTAATATTTTTTCTATGTTTTCATTTTCTTTATATTGTTTCAAAAAATCAGTTATTTTTTGAATTCTTAACAATATATCAATTGTTTGCTTTGATTTTTCAAATGTTTTTTCATAATTATTTTTTTGTTTATCTACATATTTTTCTTCCTCATCATAATTATTTCTTCTATCGACTGAAACATAGTTTATTTTAGTTCTTTCTAATATATTTTCTACTTTACTTATAGCATTTATTGGAAAACCACAAGATGGTACTCCTTCTTTTTCTAATATTTTATATTCAAAAAGATATGAAAATATGTACGCGTCTTTTCCATATACGTGATAAAAATTTCCTACTTTAACCAGTATTACACAAGATGGATATATCTTTTTTATAGTTTTTACCATATTTACTGTACTTATTTCTTCCACCTCCCTTATTATGGGCACGCTCGTCCGACCGCAAGGGCCGGACATGAGCTATCCTCTACCTTTCAAAACTTTTACATTATCCTATTCTACTGAAAATCCATCTATAGTGTTTCCAGTTATGAGCTTAGAGCTTAGAGAAACTACGGGGAAAAGCCCAAAAAAGCTGCCGCCATCATCGTCATACGAATAGAACACATAGCTAGCGCCCACTCCTCCACGGCCAACAGCCCCCACATAGAAATCGCAGCCACTTGAATTAGCATTCACGCAACGAGAAGCCACCCAATAAAAAGTATTTGCATCATCAGGCATTAACAAATCATAATATTTAACTCCATTATTTGCTGTCTCAAAAGCTGTTTGCATAAATATGTTATCCTTATTCCAATATGTTGTCTTTGGTTGAATACTTGTTGTTGCCTGTATATGACCTTCTGTTGCATCACCATCTGTCTCATTTCCATCTGTTGGCTCTATTAAACTATCTTGCACACTCATTCCTATTCCTGAAGAATTTTCTATTCCATTTATTACACTTAATCTTTCATTTGCATATATGCTTGGATAATAACTATTGTCTCTTGAATATGGTGCTGAAACTTGTTGTTCATACCCAGATTCTATTGAATGTACTCCAGCAATCGCTTCATCTGTCATTTTTCCTTCTATATCTTCTATGTTTATACTTCTTGCTGTTATTCCTCTGCTACTGTCTCCATATAACTCACTACAAGCTTTATTTAATAAATATACTGCATTATTATACCCCTGTGCCCCTTGTAGATTTACTGTTCCACTTGTTGGTCCTTCTGCTCCGTCATATGTTGAATGTGCTGGTACTAACTTTACTTCTCCTGTTTCTTCATTTATTTCAAATACTTTCCATGTGTCTATATTGAAATATGTTGAACTATCTAATTTCTTTTGATAATTTGAATTATTTGATGAACTACAGTATTTTGATAGCCAATCATATGTTCCATTTGGATTATAGCTTACAGTTGAACCTATTTCTAGTCCCTCTGGTATAGATACAGATTCACTTAATTCTCCATTATAAATGTCTGATACTGGTATTTTATATCCATCTTCTGTTGTTAATGTTCTATCTAATATATTTTCTTCATCACTTAATGTTCCATATTTTGGCGTTAATATGCTTTCTAATTCATTATCAGTTAATGTTTCTCCTCTTTTTTCTGTTTGTTTTGCTAGTATGTCTACTCTTGCTTCTTCTATTACTTGTGCTTTTGCATTATCTTCTCTTGCTTTTGTTGCATTTGTTAGTATTCCATTTGGTCCACTAAGGGCTGCTATTGTTACTCCTACTATGAAAACCACAAATTCTTAGAAATATGAAA
>CAKNJL010000104.1 GCA_930982035.1 uncultured Clostridium sp. | reverse complement strand
AAAGAATTTTATTACCACTTGCAGGAAAAATTCAACATGGAAAACAAGAACAAAGTCAGAAAGGAAGAAAAATCATTGAACTGGGATATTTTATAGCAAAAGCAGAAAATGAAACATTAACATTTTTAGAAAATCGTTTTAATGAAAAATATCCTCAAAAGAAACTAATTCATATAAGATTTTTTGATGAAAACCCTTATACAGTTAGAAGAATTAGATATAACCAAAGTGGAGCAGTTTGTTATTGTCCTTATGAAGAAACAAAAGGAAAACAAAAAGTATCAGGTACATGGAAAAATATAAACTGTACTGAAGATTGCAAATATAGAATTATAGAAGAAGGAAAAAACAAACCAGCATGTCTTTTTGAGGGAAATTTAAGATTTTTACTACCCGAAATAAGCCAAGACAGAATTTGGAGAATGCAAATCAAAGGTTATCAGTCAATATTTGCATTATATGAATATCTTAGTTTTCAAAAATATTTAGGAAAATCACTAATTGGTGACTATTATCTATTCCTTAAAAAGAAAAAGCAAACAAGTAAAGATGGCAAATCTTATGAGAATTATATTCTTGATATTATTAGAAAAGAAGATTTTATTTCAAACAATGACAGTTTAAATAATACAGAACAATCCACAATTCAAGCACAAAATGTTGATAACTCTATTGAAATTCCATCAAAAATTGAAAGCAAAAATAACTCCAATAGTAAAGAACATATAACAGAAGTTAAAAAGAAAGAACAAACAAAAGTTAAAACATCAAAAAGCAAAAAAACAGAAAATAAATCAACCCCTGAAAAAGAGAATAAAACAACAGTAGTAGAAAGCAATGTAACTAATTTAGAAAATACTGAAAATTCAAATCCTGATGACAAATTTAAAAACTATTATTTACTTTTAGATAAAACATACAAAACTTTAATGAATGCTGGAAAACCAACAGAATATTTAGTTGCAAATTTTGTTGACCAATATGACAATGTAAAAGAAGTTATTATTGCACCACAATTTATTGAGGAAATATCAGATTGTGGAACTGGTACAAATGTTATCCTAGAATTAGCAACAGCAGGAGATAAAACTTTTACTAAAGATATTAAATTTGTTAAGAAAATGCCAAAAGATGTAGCAGCATAATGTCAGGAATATACACTACTACACCATATTGAAAGAGTTATATAAATAACTCATATACATTATAAAAAATCATACAAAAAAATGTCAATATTCAAGTAAAAAAATAGGAGGAAATTTAATTATGAAAACTTTTACATATAAAAATTATAAAGATTGCTTTTTTACAGTTGGAAGTTATGCAGCAGATAAAAAAGCAATGGCAATATCTATTGAAAATAAAACTGATGGACTAATTAGTACATGTACTGTATATGATATATACACTTGTTATAGTGAGCATATTACAGCAATAAAAA
Organism: uncultured Clostridium sp.; assembly: GCA_930982035.1. Taxonomy (GTDB): domain Bacteria; phylum Bacillota; class Clostridia; order TANB77; family CAG-508; genus CAG-269. The sequence goes on along the minus strand of CAKNJL010000104.1, from coordinate 1,479 downwards.
ATTATTCTGAAAATTCGCATATGACAGATTTTTTAACTAAATTAAAAGTCATTGATTCAATAATTTGGAGAGAACCTTGCAATAGTTTTGTGGCTGATACTTTAAATACAAGTAATCCTCAAACAATAGATACTTGTGTTATAAACACAGAAGAGTTAAAAAAATACACAAAGGAATGGAATTATAATGTATAACAAATTTAAAGAAGGAGATAGTGTAATTGTAAACGGAATTGGCAAATGTAATGATAAAAGATATAAAAACAAAATTGGAAAAGTTATTTGCCGTGATCCGTTCTTTTTTGATTACAATATTCAATTTGAAGATGGAACAGAAGATTGGATTGATGACATATACATAAAAAAACATGAAAGTGAGGAATTGCAATGAAAATCACATATTTAAAGACAAACGGATTTAGAAAATTTGAAGATACTTTTGAAACAGAAATCTATGATATTACTGAAATAACTGGTGGCAACGCAAAAGGAAAAACAACTATTTTATATGCTATTATTTGGGCTTTTCTAGGTACTAACTTGACTGGTGATGATAAAGTTTGGTTAGGAAATAAAAAATGTGAAGGTTGTTATGTTGAACTGCATTTTATAGACAATGCAGGAAATAATCATATACTTATACGATATAAAAATAGATATGATAACAAAATGAATTTCATTATGTTAGACAATAAAAAAGTAGAACAAAAGGATATACAAACATTCTATAAAGATAAAAAATTATTTTTATCTATTTTAAACTTAAATTATTTCTTACATAAAAAGCCAACAGAACAAAAAGAATTAATTGACAACTATTTACCTGAAATAGATATAAAAGCAGTTTATAATAAACTAAGCAACTATGAGAAATCTTTATTAGAAGGTTGTCCTACTAATATGGCACAGTATATACAAGAATTAAATGACAATAAAAAAATGTATGAAAACCAAATAAAAACTGTTAAAGGTAAAATTGATTATGCTCAAAGTATAATAGATTCAACTACTATTGATAAAATATTAACTTTTGGAAAAGATGAAGAACTTAGCTTAGATAGACAACAATTATCATATCTAACTACTGATAAAAACTCTGCTATAAGGACAAAGCAAGAGAAAATAGTACAAGAATTAGAAAAACAAAAAGCAACATTAGAAAAGCAAATAGATGACCTATTTTCTAAAATGCAAGAAGGAAAGAAAAAATATATGTCTATTAAAAATACGACTTATGTATGTTGTCCTCTATGTGGGCAAAAATTAGAGGAAAAAGGTAGACTTACAACAATTATCAATATGAAAAAAGATTTAGAAGGAAGTTATGATAAAAAGGTAAAATTAGATAAAGAGTTTTTGCTTATAAAAGGAAAATTAGCAGTTGAAAAAGCCAAATTATATTCTGCTCAAAATGTAGCAAACAACGAGGAATATCCAGGACAAATAACTACTTTAAAAGAAAAAATAAGTCATTTAGAAC
>CAKNJL010000103.1 GCA_930982035.1 uncultured Clostridium sp. | reverse complement strand
ATAATTCTGTGGATAACATTCCGCAAATTTTCAAAAAATACCGAAACTTAAATCTACTAAAACTATTGAAAATATTATGCAATTATGATAAAATATTATCATTCTAGTGGATTCTAGATTTAATTTAATACTCCTGTTTTTCATCACAGGTTAATTATATAAAGCAACTATTGTAAAAAAATATTTTAAGGAGGTCAATTATATGCACAGAGAAGAAATAAAGCAAAGAGAGGATACTTTTTTTATCAACTATACATTAGTTGGAGAAGTTGATAAAAAAAACTCTGTTTCGGCAACAGTTAATAATTTGGTAAAAAGAATTGTAGACGAAAAACATCTTGATGAATATTTAATTCGAGAATTAAGTACTCATTATATAAGAGAAAAACAAATGGTTTCAGTTGAAATTGACTATTACAAGTTTAATCCCGAAGAATTGAAGGCTAAGCCTGTCGAAGAACAGATACATACTGTGTTAATTCAGATGGGTTATTCTGAAAGTGCTATTCACCGTATTGAGTACAGAAAATTCTGGAGTAATTGGGATGACAAAGTTTGGGTTGCTGAAGTATATGATGAGAACTATAAAGAAGCACTTAACGAACCAGATAGCTATAGTGCTAGTGAAGTGTCTGGTTCATTAATGGGAACTGCTGAGAAAGCGCTGGGGTTTACATTATATTTTGACTTTTATTAAAGTTCTATGTGTGTGTTACTTCAAGAATCGAGGAATTTAAATTATGATTTCCTCGATTCTTGATATTTGTATTAAAAGTATTGATAATTTATAGAACTTATGATAAATTATAATCAAATAAATCGAAATATATAAAAAGAGCATTACTTTGCAGATATATTTTTTCGCATACCTGCTCCGTAATCGCTCCAAAAATTACTCCCACAAAATTCTAGAATTATTTAGAATAAGTAGTTTTAGAATTTTGTGGGAGTGTGTTATAATAATAACTAGATAATTATAAAGTTCAAATAATTATTTTACAAAATTCATGTAAAAGTGATAAAATATTTTTTACCCTATGTTATAATCAAATTCATCAGACATTCTCTGATAAATTTGAAAGGATGATCTATATGCAAGAAAATATATATAATAATAATTACTTTTTTGTAGATGAATCAGGAGATACAACTTTTTATAACAGAAAAGGTGAATGGATTGTAGGTAATGAAAACGGAGCATCAAAGATATTACTTATGGGATTTATAAGAACAACAGAACCGGAATTTTTAAGAAAAAAACTTAATGAGTTAAAGATAGAAATATTAAATGATGAATATTTAAAAGACATACCTTCTATGAGTAAAACAAGGATAGCATTTCATGCAAAAGATGATTGCCCAGAAGTTAGATATAAAGTTTTTACTTATTAAAAGATTTACCTTTTTCATGTAATATAGTTGTTGCAAGAAAAACAGAGCATATATTTAAAAAATTTAATGGTAATACAAAAGAACTATAATTCTTTGATAACAAATTTACTTAAAAATATATTACATTTATCTAATAACAACTATATTTATATAGCAACTAGAGGAAGTAAAAAAAGACAAGCTCCTCTAGAATTTCTAAGATTCTGATATAAAGATATTACTATTCACAGCCTAAAAATAAAAAGTACCCCAATTAGAGGGAATAAAGCATAGTTTTATTTCTTCTAATTGGGGTGTTATATATATATACTAAAAAAATAAGAAATATAGCAGTAATTTTGATAGATTGAAAACTATACAATAACAAACATTCTTAAATATATTGAATATAATAAATAAAAGTAAGTAAAAATAAAATAGAAAAAATAGGATTAAAAGGAGGTATACCCATGGATTTTGAAAAGTTAATTGGAAACACACCTATGATAAATATAAAGTACGAATATCAAGGGAAAAAGAAAAACATATATGCTAAATTAGAAATGTTTAATTTAACAGGAAGTATAAAAGATAGAGTTGCATATTATATTATAAAAAATGCTAAAGAAAGAGGAGTTTTAAAAGAAAATATGCCAATAATAGAAGCCACAAGTGGAAATACAGGAATTTCATTATCAGCATTAGGTGCATATTATAATCAGCCTGTATATATTTTTATGCCTGAATGGGCAAGCAAAGAAAGAAAAGAATTGATGAATTTATATGGTGCAAATATAAATTTAATATCTAAAGAAGAAGGAGGATTTATAAAATGTGTAGAAAGTGCAAAAGATTTAGCTAAAGAAAAAAATGGATTTTTAGCTAATCAATTTGAAACTGAAGATAATATATTAGCACATTATGAAACAACAGGAAAAGAAATATTAGAGCAACTAGAAGAAAAAGAAATAGGAGGATTTATATCAGGAGTAGGAACAGGAGGAACTTTAATAGGAATCGGAAAAAGATTAAAAGAAAAAGATTCTAAAATAAAAATAGTTGCATTAGAGCCAGAGAAAATGCCTATATTATCAAAAGGAAAAATTGTAGGACAACACAAAATAGAGGGAATTGGAGATGATTTTGTTCCAGATATATTTAGTGAAAATAAAGATATTATAGAAAAAGAGATTATTCTAATAAATGATGATACTGCAATAAATATGGCAAGAAAATTATCAAAAGAATTAGGGTTAGGAGTAGGAATTTCGTCAGGAGCAAATTTTATAGGAGCAGTATTATTGCAAGAAAAATTGAAAAAAAACATAGTTACAATATTTGCAGATGATAACAAAAAATATTTATCAACAGAATTAAAGAATGAAAAAATAGAAAATACAGAGTTTTTAAGTGATAAAATAAAATTATTAGGCTATGAAGAAGTTTAATAAAAAGATTAGTCATAGATAAAAAAGAAAAAATTAGGAAAGTGATACTTTCTTATTGCATAAAAGTCGCTTCGTTCTAGTGATTGCACACAAATTTTACTAGCGTAAAATTTGGCACCGAACAATGACGCGGGCTTTGAAATGTTGTGAACAGAAAAAAATGTTTTAAAAAGCCCGCTATTGTTCTTGTATAGGAAAAATCGAAGATTTTGACTATACAAGAACAAAAAATAAAGACACA
>CAKNJL010000102.1 GCA_930982035.1 uncultured Clostridium sp. | reverse complement strand
AAAACAGGGATTCAAGGACCGTCCCTAAAATCCCCTTTTTTCCAAGAACCGTCCCTCAATCCCTTTTTCCCTCTCAATGTTGTCAAAATCTCCGTCCCCATTGACACGTTTGTTTTTTTGTCTATTTAATAATAAATCATGTAATCAATATCAGGAAATACGCAATCTTTTTCATTGATGTCTTCTAAAAATTCTTCATCAATGTCATCATCTTTAATTTGATAATATAATTTAGTAAATCTTCCAATATGGTCTTTAATCCTTTTTTTAGCATAATCTACCATTGTGCCATTTGTAATAATAAATAGCCAATCACTACTTTGTGCTAATAGCAATTCTCTAGCACATTGATTTAAAGCTTCTCTTTTTAAGCCTTCTGCATTTGGATATAAATGAGCAAGCTCACACATTCTATCTCCTGCAACATGAAGATGTCTATGTACATAATCGTTAGTAGGATTTAACCATACCTCGCTATATCCATTAGCTCCCCAGCTAGAGCGACATGGTGAACATACTTGCATATTAGGATATTTATCAATATATTCAGATGGTGTAATTAATTCAAAATTACAATCATCATAATAAATTTTCTTAAATAAAATATATAGCCAATAAGGACCTTCATACCACCAATGTCCATATAATTCAGCATCATAAGGGCAAAGTATAATAGGTGGATTTTCTGTATATTGTGCAAGGTTTTCTATTTGAGCATTTCGACAATCTAAGAAGTGTCCAGCTTGTCTTTCTGCTGAATCTTTTGCCCATTGTATATTGTAGTAATCTTTAAATTCAGTTTTTCCTGTTATTCTGTAATATTTTATACCAGTATGAACTCTTACGCCATTATGTGCTATATATGGTTTTATATAGTCGTAGTCTGCATCATATCCGATATCACGGTAAAATTCTCTGTAGTTAAAGTCTCCAGGATATCCATTTATAGAGCTCCAAACTTGTCTAGATGATTCGATATCTCTACCGAAAGCGATTACACCTTCTGGAGAAACAATTGGAGCAAATGTACCATATAGTGGAGTTGGGTCAGCATATAAAATACCATGTGTTTCGGTTATAATATATTCTATCCCAAATTCTTTTAAATATTTATCAGCTTCTGGAACATAACCACATTCAGGAAGCCAAATTCCACGAGGTTTTCTTCCAAAATATCTTTCATATGTTTGAACTCCAACAGCTATTTGAGCTTTTACAGTTTTTTCATTAACATATAATATTGGAAAATAGCCATGTGTAGCTCCACATGTTATGATTTCTAAAACTCCAATATCTTGAAAATGTTTAAAAGCTTCTATTAAATTACATTTATAAACATCTTTAAATAGATGTAAGTCATTTGAATATCTATCAAAATAGTAGTGAGCTAACTGGTTTAATCTTTCATCACCAGCAGTTCTTTTTATTTCTTTTCCAGATAATTCAATAAGTTGATTTAAATAATTAATATATTTTTTTTGTAATAATTTATTATCTAACATTGAAAGTAGAGGAGGGGTCATTGACATTGTAATTCTAAAGTTAACTCCTTCATCTACAAGTTTTTGAAAATTTGTTAATAATGGTATATATGTTTCTGATATTGCTTCATATAGCCATGATTCTTCTAAATAGTCATCACTTTCAGGATGATGTATAAATGGAAGATGTGCATGAAGAACAAAACTAACATATCCTTTTTTCTCTTGCATTTAATTTCTCCTTTTAAATATTCTATATAAAATATAATTTTTACTATTTTCAATTATAATACAAATAATTTAAAGTAATCATTAAAAATAATGAGACACTTTTTACTTGCAACCCAAGTGTCTCAAGATTTATTTGAATTTTGAAGAAAGACTTCCAGAAGAAGGGTTGCCAGAAGATGGATTTGATAAATCATAAAATTCTTCAATATCTTCATTTTTGTAAAGTACTTTATAAAATTCTTTTATATCATAATTATCATATATATTACTCATACTTTTAATAAATGATAAATTGGCAGAAATAGGCTTTTCAACTTGAACACCAGTTTTTGTATTTCTAAAGTACACCATTTTTTGTTCCTTATTAAATAAAACATGATCATTTGGTGATTCTATTTCATTTGAAGTTGATATATATATATAATCTGTATTAATCTTTGGGTTTTCTGCAATTGGACGTCTGCCTAATTCTATTTTATAATCACATTTAGAATCATTTACATGAAGATACCAACTATTAGCAAAATCATTTATATCTATTTCAAAACTATAATTTAATGTTGTATTATGAATTATTAATACAGGTTTTGTAGTTTCAAAAAAGTTTTCACCATATTGTTTCTTATAATTTTCTCTATCTGCGTCTGAAATATCCCAATAAATGAATAGATTATTAGGAGTTTGTGCCAAAACTTTTACAACAGTTTGATTATATCTATAAGGTAAATCATAATATTCTACAATATCAACTTTTTGCTTTTTAGTTGTACTTTTTTTTGTAGTTGATTTTGTAGCTGTTTTCTTTTTAGTAGTTGTAGATTTTCTGGCTGTTGTTTTAGTTGAAGCAGTTTTAGATGTTGTCTTTTTTGTAGTCGTTTTTTTATTGGCAACAGTCTTAGAAGTAGCAGATGTTTTCTTTGCTACACTTTTTGTGGTAGATGTTTTTTTAGTTGCTGGTTTTGATTTTGAAGTTGTGTCTTTTTTTGCAGTTGATTTTTTAGTAACTGATTTTGTGTTTTTTACTGTTGTTTTTGGTGTTTCTTTTTTTGATACATCAGCTGTATTACTTGATTTAGCTTGTTTTATTATTTCATTTGTTTCTTTTGTTTTTCGTGGCATTGTATATCCTCCTATGTAAATCTCTATTATTTCCTTTATATATTATACTAAATAAAAAATAAATTCAAGGGGATAATATAATTTTTTATAATTTCTTCTTAATTGTAATTATAATTCATATAAAAATCTGAAAAGTTAAAAATTATTATATAGTTATTAGATAAAAATATTGTTAGTAAAAAGTATCTAATATAATTTAGAATAAATTTCAAAATAGTAAAGACAAAAAATCCTAGAGTACAATACTCTAGGAACGTTTTTTATACTTAAATTCTAACAATAAAATATGGTAAAGTCAACAAAAAATGTAGATTTTTTTATTGAAATATTTGGAAAAATTTTTATTAATAAATTTATTTTTTTAAATTTTAAATTTGTAATAATTCCCTGAATTTCAAGTGGTGAACAGTTAAGGATTTTCTTAGAGTATTGTAATGAAAGTAAAAAAATAGGAAATAAAAAACTACAACATATTGACTTAATTCAATAAAATATATAAAATGAAAATGAAATATTTTTCAAGTTAAGGAAATAGATGAAGTTATAAAAAATTAAAACAAAAGATATAAAAGTAGAAATTGGAGGTGAACAAAAGAATAAAAAACAAGAAGAAAGAAATAATAAAAAAGAAATACATAAGAATAAGAAGGGAATGATAAAAAAATGAAAAAAATCAATATGAAGGAAAAAGGAATAACATTAATAGCATTAGTAATCACAATTGTACTAAACGCTAGCGCGTGGTCCTAAAGCAAGAAGATAGCATCCAAAA
>CAKNJL010000101.1 GCA_930982035.1 uncultured Clostridium sp. | reverse complement strand
TAATTTTGCGAATGTTCTATTCCCATAAATACCTCCTTTACAAATTACTATTTTTCAGTACAATTATACCATACAAAATACAAAAAAAATAGCCTACCCTATAAAAATATAGAGTAGGTTATATAATTTTATTCTTTTTACATTTTCTATGCTGCTTTTTGTTCACTTTGGTTTTGTAGTTTTGAGACTTCATCTAAAATACGATTTTCAATATCATCATAATATTCAAAAACACCATCATTGACATCTGCATCATACATATATGAAATAAAATCATTTTTTATATATTTTAGCAATTTAGATATTGCAGAAAAATTCAAACTATTTAATCTAATTCTTATATTATCATAAGTATCAATTAAATATGCTCTTTCAAATATTTCTGATTTATCTTTTTGCAAATATCCTTCCTTAAAACGTTCAAATTCTCTATTTACTAAATGTTTAAAATAATCAATAACTACTTGTCTTTCTTTGAAAGTTGTTTTTGTTTGTTCCTTTTTTAAAATATTATCAATAATTTTCATTGTTAAATTCCTCCTTCTATGCAACCTTTTGTAATTTATAAAATGTTAAAAAATCATCTTTTAATACTTCCTTAAAATCAGTTATTGCTTTTACTTGTAACTCATAATCTAATGGTATTAAATCTCTAAAAACTCTGTTTATAATGTAATCTAAGTTATCATTTCTATGTACTTTAAAAGTAAATAAAATATTTTGAATATTGGTATTATCAAGTATCTTTAATATTTGTTTTGAATTGCTAATGTTAGAAAAAGCAATTATTGGTACTTCCAATGCTTCTTCAATATAATTTCCTAGTAAAAAATTATCTGTTAAAACTACTGTATCTGTATCTTTTGTTATATTTCTTTTAACGACAATATTTTTAATTGCTGTACCATTTATTTTACCTTTGCTTGAAAACCATAAATCTTTGCTACCGTTAAATTCATCATCTAAATGTATTGATAGTGCTTGTATTCTTTTTTGTTCATCAAATACTGGTATAAAAAATCCTCTTGGAGCAGTAAAATTCCAAACCCAATCTTCATTTTGATAAAAACCTGGTATCCCTGATAAATCATATTTTCTTTTTAATTTATTTGCGGTTAATCTTCGTAAAATATTATCCTTTGGAATAGTGCGGTACATTTTTTCTTCTATATCACTATTTAAAAAGCCCATATTTTCTAGTTCTTTTCTATGACTTGCTTTTAATTTTAGCATATTTAATAAATCTCTATATACTTTATCTCTTGTTTCAATATCTGCTAGTTCGTTTATAGGACTTATTTCAATATGTGATTTATTCATTGAAAAGCACTCTCTATCTAGTAATTCTCTATATGCTTGTTTATTATCAATATGCCTTAACTTAGCATATAAACCAATACTATAACCACCATTGCCACACCTACTACAACAATATTTGTTATTGTTAGGATTTAGACTTAAAGTAGCAATCTTGGAATTTTTATTATAACCGACAAAACGGACATATTGCTTTTACTTCTGATCTTCTTGTATCAGTAATTTCTAAATTTAGATGATATGCAACATTTAATATATTTATATGCCTTTGTACTTCAATCATATCTAATTTATTCATAGGTTCAAATCCTTTCTCTTCTAAATGGCAATTTGCAAATTACCATCATTATAATGTTTTTCTAAATTTTTAATAAAACTGTTAGCACATTTTTGTATTTTATCTCCTAATTCAAGTATTATTTTTGTATCTGTACCAACCCATGATGCAATATATTCAAAACTGCAAAGGGAAGTATCTAAATCAAAATAATCAGCCACAATAAATGCAACTGATTCAACAAATGTTTCTGATAAATTCCTATCTTCTTTATAGTCAAAGTCATCATAAAAAGCGTGAGTAAGTTCATGTAATAATACAGAAACCTTATCATTTATAGACAACGATTTTTTAATTACAATTCTTTGTTCTTTTTCAAGCCAATATCCTTTTGCTTTTCCAAAAATATCTTCTTCATCTATTGTATATGGAGAAAAAGACTTTAAAAAATCATAAAATTCTTTTTTGTCATTACTGTTTAAAGAATTATTTTCTAATGGTAAAGATTTTCCAACAGTTTGAGAAATATCATATACATATGTATATCTATATGTCATATATTCTACCTCTTGCTCTTTTTTATTATCATCTAATAAACTATCTTGTCCTTCAATTATTTTAGTGTATTTTCTTTTTATTGGATATATTATTTGTATTCCATGAACACCTTTTTTTAATTTTCTTCCCATTGACTGCCATTTTTTAAAACCTGCTACTTGTGTTGCCTCTTTCATTTGAGAATATATAAGAATCATATTATTAAAACTATATTGATGAAAATTTTTGCTAAATTTTAAAAATCTTTCATATTCTCCGGAAGATATAATATTATTTACACCATCAACTATTTTATTAAATAATTCTTTTGTTTTATTTATTTTATCTGTTTTCTTTTTCATAATTTACGCTGCTCCTTTCAATACTCTTTGTTCCCATTTATTTAAAAATGCTAATTGTGTTTTGTTTGGATCATCATTATTTTTTATTCTACTTTGTACTACCTTATTATTTTTTACTTCTACTGTAACTAATGATTTTTTTATATTTTTAATATTTCTTAAAAAATAAATATCACACTTACCTTCGGCATATCTTTCAGCATAAGTTCTAACACAATTATTTTGTTGTTTACTTTCATCTTGTAGTGCTTTTAAAGTAAATGCAGGTAAAATAATAAATTTATTATCTTGAAATGTATTAACAGACAATTCCTTACCTCTTTTTCTAATTGCTTTTCGCATAATTTCATTGCATTTAACTTCATATTGTCGTTCTAATTTATCATGTTCATCCTTTAAATTCTTAGGAAAAGCATATCTGTTGTTTTTTAAATCAAACCCAAAAAGTTTAGCAAATCTTAAATAATCTTTATATAGATATGTTTTTACTTTTCTATGGTGCATTTTAGAATATTTTATGAAACGATTTAAACTAATATATTTTGAAATCTCCTCTAAATCTGTTGTACTGCCTCCATAACCAGTAAAATTCTCTAAATATCTTATTTTTTTAATATCTTTTTCTTGTAATAATCTCAGGATTTCTAGTTGAGTGTATGTTATATTATATTTTTTCATAAATGGGTAATAATCTTTTGAAACTCCAAAAATTGTTTGAAAAGAACCACTACAACTAAATTTTTCTGCACATAATGCTAAATTATACAATTTCATTTTTGCTAGTCTTTCAATTCTATTTATAGCATAATCTTCTTTATTTTTAACTAATTCTAGTAAATCAATATAAGTAGAGTGCTTTACAATATCCCATATACAAGAATACTTAAATTCAGTTTTTTTAAGTAATCTCTTTATATTATTAGGGAATACTATTGAATAATCAATAATTGAGTAATTTCTAGTATATTCTCTCCATTTTTTAGGATTAAAATAGCCATTATCACCATGATATATGTATATATGAGATTGACATCTTGATACTCTATCATTTACATATACCTTTCTATAATAAGTATTTGTAGGTATTTCTCTTGCAAATTCTACAACAGAAGAATGATGTTTATGTTCTGCATCTATGCAACTTTTTAATTCAAAATATCTAATAACAAAAGTATCATTTA
>CAKNJL010000100.1 GCA_930982035.1 uncultured Clostridium sp. | reverse complement strand
TAATGGGAGCATCAGGCTCAGGTAAAACAACATTATTAAATTGTATTTCAACAATCGACAGAGTAACAGCAGGAAAGATTATTATAAATAATCAAGACATTACAAAATTAAAAGGAAATAAGCTAAACAAATTTAGAAGGGAAGAATTAGGATTTATATTTCAAGATTTTAACTTGTTAGATACTCTAACAGCTTATGAAAATATTGCACTTGCTTTAACAATTCAAAAAGTAAACTCACACGAAATAGATAAAAAAGTAAAAGAAATAGCACAAAAACTTGAAATATCAGAAATACTAAATAAATATCCTTATCAAATTTCTGGAGGGCAAAAACAAAGAGTTGCAAGTGCAAGAGCAATTATAACAAATCCAAAAATGGTACTTGCAGACGAGCCAACTGGAGCATTAGATTCAAAGTCAGCAAGGCAACTATTAGAAACATTTGAACACTTAAATCAAAAATTAGGTGCTACAATTTTAATGGTAACGCATGATGCTTTTACAGCTAGTTATGCAGAAAGAATTATATTTATTAAAGATGGAAAGATATTCAATGAATTAATAAAAGGCGAGGATACAAGAAAACAATTCTTTGAAAAAATAATTGAGGTACAAACACTTCTTGGAGGTGATTTGAACGATGTTATTTAAGTTATCTTTTAGAAATATGAAAAAGAGTTTTAAAGATTATGCAATATACTTTTTAACATTAGTGTTAGGTGTAGCAATATTCTATATGTTTAACTCTTTAGATAGTCAACAAGCAATGCTCGAAGTATCACAATCAACAAGAGATATGATTCAACTATTAGTTCAGTTGCTTGGTATGCTTTCGGTTTTTATTGCTATTGTACTAGGATTTTTAATAGTATATGCAAATAACTTTTTAGTAAATAGAAGAAAAAGAGAATTTGGTATATATATGACACTGGGTATGGCTAGAAGGCAAATATCAGCTATTATATTATTAGAAACTATATTGGTTGGAATATTATCTTTAGCAGTTGGTTTATTTATAGGTGTATTTGCATCACAGTTTATGTCTATATTAGTTGCAAAATTATTTGAAGCAGATATGAGTGAATTTACATTTGTATTTTCAAAAGACGCTTGTATAAAGACTTGTATATACTTTGCAGTAATGTATGTAGCAGTAATCATATTTAATACATTAACAATATCAAGATATAAATTAATTAATTTATTAACAGCAGTAAGAAAAAATGAAAAAATAAAAATGAAAAATCCATTCATTTCAATACTTGTATTTATAGCATCAAGCGTAATATTGGGATATGCTTATTATCAAGTAACTGGAGGAGCAAACGATTTAAGTACAGAAGATAAATTATTACCACCAATAATTATGGGAATAGTAGGAACAGTTGGAGTATTCTGGTCATTATCAGGTTTTATATTAAGACTTATACAAACAAGAAAAAGTGTTTATTTAAAAGGAACAAATATGTTTGTATTAAGGCAATTAAACAATAAGATTAATACAAATATAGTAAGTATGAGTATAATTTGTTTAATGCTATTTATGACAATAAGTGTATTATCTAGTAGTTTATCAATTAAATCATCATTAGACTCTCAATTAAATAAATTTACACCTGTAGATGTAAACTTGTATAAAACAGCATATTTACCAGAAAGTTATGTAAGTTCATATAGTGGAAAAACAATATATAATACAGAAGAAGAAATAGAAGATTCAAAACATCCAGTAAGTTATACACTTGAAACAAATGGATATGATATGAACAGCTTAAAAGATATAGTAGAGATACCAATTTACACAATACCAGAAGTAACATTTGAGTATAGTTTAGGAGATTATTTTGAAACTGCTAAATCACAATACGCAAATCTAACTTATGATGTACCTGAAACTATTATTAAAATTTCTGATTATAATAAAATTGCAGAACTTTATGGAGAAGAAAAATATTCACTAAATGATGATGAATTTATGGTACTTTGTGATTTTGAACAAATAACAAATATGAGAAATGAAGCACTAAAACTAAATCCCAATATTGAAATAAATGGAAAAACTTATCATGCTAAATATAATGAATGTCAATATGGATTTATAATGATGTCTGTAAGTGAAATGAATGGAGGAATTATAGTAGTACCAGATAGCTTTGAATTTAAAAATGAAAATATTGAACAATACTTTTTAGCAGCTAATTATAACGCAGAAACAGAAGAAGAAAAAATTGAGTTAAATAATGTTCTTGCAGGTGAAGTTGATAGTGAGTTATTTGACAATTTATCAGAAAAGGGAATTGATCTTGAAGGAAGTACGAAAATTAGTCTAATAGAATCAAGCAAAGGATTGTCAACAATTATTATATTTATATCAATTTATCTAGGTATTATATTCCTAATTGCAAGTTCAGCTATTTTAGCACTAAAACAATTAACAGAAAGTTCTGACAACAAACAAAGATATACAATATTAAGAAAAATTGGTTGTGATGAAAAAATGATAAATCAAGCACTATTTAGACAAATATTCATATTCTTTATGATGCCACTTACTTTAGCAATAGTACATTCAATATTTGGAATTAAATTTATCTTATCAATGCTTGCAGCACTTGCTTCACCAGAAGAATTACTACCATCAATTATTGTAACAGCAGTAATTATTGGAGCAATTTACGGATTATATTTCCTAGCAACATATTTCGGAAGTAAAAACATAATTAAAGAGGAGGAATAGAGCTATGTTCGGTTTCTTTAAATTAATTATAGTATTTATAGTTGGACTAATAATTTTAGGAGCTAGTTTTTTTACAAGCATTTTTACGAATAGTACAGTTTCAAAAGATAGTGCTATGAATACTTATAATAACTTTTTACAAGATGTTTCGAGTTTAGGAATTACAAGCGATAACAAAATACAAGGAGAAAGAACATTTGGAATTGATGAATATGTTGGAACATACAAAGCAAACTACAATAATACAACAAAGGAAGAAACTATATTTGGTGGTACTGCTTTAAATAGAGAAAATGGAAATACAATAAAACTTAAAATAAAAGTAGATAAACAAAATGGAGATATAGAAATTATAAACAAACTAGGAACTGAAAATCAAATTTTAATAAATGATACTGGAGAAATAGAGAAAACTATTGATGTCAAAGAAAAAAGTTATTATTTAATAATTAAAACAAATAACTTTACTGGAAATGTCGATATATTATCAGAGTAGGAGGTATTGAAAATGGAAAGTTTTAAAGAAAAATTGCCAATGATAATAGCAGTAATTATAGTGATAGCTTTAATAGTAGGAGCATACTACTTTTTAGTAATACATAAAGACTTATATTATACACAAATAGACAATACAAAAATACAAGAAATTACCGAATCAGGAGGTATGAAGTACGAATATACATTAACAGCATGTAACAAAAATGGAAAAGAAAAAGAAATTAAATTTAAGACAAGTAGAGAATTAAGAGAAGATGCTTATTTGGAATTAGAAGTAATGCAAATTCGTGGAGTTGTAAATTGGAAAGAAGTACAAGAAAGTGAATTACCAGAAGATGTTAAAACAGCAATGAATGTAGAATAATTAGAAAAATAAATGGAAAAAGAAACGAGGTGGTAAAAGATGAAAAAATTATTTAAAGTATTAATTTTCTTGTTACTAATTGGAATGAGTATAGCACTATTATTCATTGGTAATGGCTATAATATGTATAAAGAAGCAATAGAAAATATGCCTCTTGAAGAAAAAGTAGAAG
>CAKNJL010000099.1 GCA_930982035.1 uncultured Clostridium sp. | reverse complement strand
CTTTAAAATTTGCCCTTCACTTATATAACTTTACTTATCTTCAAAAAATTCTACCGTGATTTTTAAATTTTTTAAAATTTTTTAAAATCATAATTTTTTATTGCTTCAATTAGTTTTAAAATTATGTATTGGTATCTATCTTCGTCTCCATAAGAAAGCCTTTTTATAAACTTCTTTTTTCTGTTTATAATCTCTAACATTGCAACTTCATCTCCTGCTTGTGCCAATTTTCCTAATTCATAAATTGATACATTTTTATTCATATTAGTTATCTCCCTTCATATATTTTCTTAATTTATTTATTGCCCTTACTTTTATTCTGCTAACAGATTTACTACATATTTCTAATATTTTACTTGCTTCATCTTGTGAAAGTTCTTTGTTATAAAGCAAAAAAATAACTGTCTGTTCAATATCAGACAGTTTGCTCAAAGCAGTATTTAATTCAAGGCAGTTTTCAACAAAGTCAAAATTATTTGTTGCTGAATTAGCAACAGAATTCAAGACAGATGTATGAGAGTTGTCATCTACAAGCATTTGTTCTTTATTTGAGATATTTACTTCCTTTTTAAAATATCTTTTGGATGATAAAATAATTGTCTTGTTTAAAAAGTTATTAAATCTTATTTCTTTTTCTTCTTCTGTAAGATTTGAATTATTTTTATACACACTCATTTTGTGTTCCTCCTAAATTTTAAAATTTAGGCTCATATTCCTACCTAAGAGGAACACTAAATTGAAGTATAAAAATAAAACCTCCTTTCTCACATATTTTACATATAAAAAACAAGTCTATATTCCTATTTAGTTGTTATTTTAATATCATTCGTACCTTTTTTGTTTTAACTCTTTGGCATCTTCAAAATAATATTCTTCCTAAATAGGTATATAAACCTGGAAGAATTATATAAAATTAAAAGTGCGAAGTTTGTCGAAAACTGGTGCTGTATGTCGTACAAATTCATCTTTTGAAAATTGAAAAAATTGTAAAATAGTGTATTTTACTGACTTTTTATGTCTAAAAAGTTCCTATTAAAGTATTTATTTTGGCATTGCTAGGGTATGTAATATTCTTAAAAAGCAATATAAAATAGTAGCAATAGGAACAGGAGGATGTAAAATGATATTAGATAATATAGAAATAGGTACTAGGATAAGAAAAATAAGAGAAGAAAAATATAAAGAATCAAGACAAGTGTTTGCTGAAAGGTGTGGACTTTCTGAAAATCATTTAGGAAAATTAGAAAGAGGAGCATTACTAATCAGCATAACTGCTTTAAATAAAATATGCTCTGCAACAGGTACAACAACAGATTATGTCCTATATGGCAATAGTGAAACAAATAATTTAAAAATAAGAAAATCAATAGATAACTTTTTAAATAGATGTACGAAAAAACAGTTGAAATTAGTTTTTCAATTTATTTCTACTCTTGAAAGTTACTATGAAGATGACTAGCAGAAAGTTTTTTATCTGCTAGTTTTTTTGTTGAAAAAAAGTTTTGACTATGATATATTTTGTGTATAAATACTATAAATAGGCAAAAATTTGAACTTTAAATTATTTAAAATATAAAATTAATTTTTATAAATTTATAACATTTTGAAACTTTTTTATTTTTTTTATCATCTATATAAGTGAAGGAGATTAAATATGAATAAAAAATCCGTATTAAAATATTTTAGTGAAATATATGATAAAACTTATGCTAATACTTTGAGATATGTGATACTACATTGTAATAATATAGATGATGTTAAAGATATAATTCAAGATACATATTTAAATTTTTATAAATATTTGCTAAAAAATAAACACAAAATAGAAAGTATAGAAAATATAGATAATTATATTATAGGAATTTCAAAAAATACTTTAAAAAATTATTATTATTCTAGAAGTAAGTCCCAAAACATTCTATCTTTTCAACAGGATAAAAATATAGAAATGATAATTGATATAGATAGCAATTTAGAATTAGACTTTGTTACAAATGAGAATGTTAAAACTATTTGGAAATACATATATAGTAAAGGTACTACAATAACTAAAATATTCTATGCTTATTATCATTTAGGAATGAAAATAAATGAAATTTCAAAAGAACTGCAAATAAATGAATCCACAGTAAAAAATTATATTTATAGAACAATAAAGGAATTAAAAAAAATTTTTAAGGAGGATTACAAAAAATGATTAAAAATAAAATATTAAATGAATATTTAGATAAGCAATGTGATAAAGATGAAATTTATAATAATATATACCACTCAATAAAAATAAAATCTAAGAAAAAAACTTTAAATATATTATCAACTTTATTTGTAATAATTATAATAGGGATTTCAGGTGGAATAATATATGCTAAAAGAAATTGGGATAAAGAATATAGTAAATATTTGAATAGGAATATTGAAACATCTAAATCAAGTGCTAATTGGGATTTAATAAATGACAATACAGAAAATTTAGAAATGGACTATATATATCAAGATGGAATTGGTGTAAAAATTGATTCGCTATTAATTACAGATTATACTTGCCAAATAGATATTAATTTTAAATTGTCAGATAATTATATAAATCATAAAGCATTTGAATTTGGATTTGCAATATATGATGAACAAAATAATATATATAATGTATCAGAAAGACTTAAATTAGGAGCAGGCAAATTATTAGACTATGAAAAGAAATTATGCCAGGAATTAGGATTAAAATATAATCCACGTGAATATAATATGCCAAAACAATTAGCAACAGGCGTATCTCAAAATCCAATTTCTATAACAGACGACTGTACTATTATAAGATTAGAACTAAGTGCAAAAAATCAATTGCCAAGAAGTAAAAATTTATATATTAGAATTTTTGATGTAGGATATGCTTTAGCAGATTTCAGAGATATCGACGGTGTTGAATTTAAAATTGAAAATGCGGAAGATTTTCCTTTATCAGATGCTGAATGGCAATTTGAGATAGAAATACCTGAAAAATTTTATGATAATAATTATACCGAACTTATGCTCAAAAATGATTTAGAAAACTTTGAAATAGATAATGCAATATTATCAAAAACTAATTTAGCAATAATTGTAAATACAAATTATTCTTTGCAAAGTCTTATATCTGGAATAACTGTATCTGATGAAATGGAAAACATTTATAATATATATAAAACTGTTGATGATAAAAAATATAAATTTATATTTAATATTGACAATGCATTAGATAAACAATTATATTTAAATTTAAATCTTCCTGAATATAACATTAATAAAAAAATACCATTTATAAAAAAATAATTTTTTATAAAAACGAAAAACCATGTATTTCATGGTTTTTCTCTATATATAAATAAAAATTTTACTTTTAGATTTAATTTTAAATTGCATAATTATAATACAATGTAGGCATCAGTATGATGCCTACATGTATAGGGGTTAGAAAAATTATTAACTATTTAATCAGTTACTAAATGGTGTAATAAACTGGTTTAATACCATAATCCAGTTACTGTTACCCGATTATTGGTACCATTATAGGCTACCATTCGCCAGTCACCTGAAGATGGAAGTGTAAAAGTCTTAGAATAGCTAGGATTGCTACTACTAAGGGAAAAACTTGTGGCTGTCTGTCCGTTAGGTTTATACAGTACAACACTTACGCTTCCACTTGTAGAACCATATGTGGTCAAGTGACATTCGAACCTTTTAGTAAGTCCAATATAGTGATCTAAATATCCTGTATCGGATTTACTTGCCCCACTGGCAATATTGTCAAGTATGATGGCCTGTGTATCATTCAACGGAACAACGTCTGCTGTATCCATAGAACTTGTTTCATTCACAGGCTCCGCCACTGTTGGTTCAGCAGCAAATAAAGAAGATACTTTAAATGAAAGGTTTTTTTATTACGATTTATACCGTCTTAT
>CAKNJL010000098.1 GCA_930982035.1 uncultured Clostridium sp. | reverse complement strand
TAAAAACAAGATGAAAGAAATGACAGTAACAATAGAAGAATTTATTAGAAGATTTGTAATACATATATTACCACCAAAGTTTATGAAAATAAGATATTATGGAATACTTGGAAATAGAAATAAAAAGAAAAAATTATTAAAATGTAAGATACTGACAAGAACTAAAATATACAAAAAGAAAGAGCTTCCCACTCTTGAACTACTAAAGAAAGTGCTAGGAAAGGACTTTAACTTATGTCCACACTGCAAAAAAGGTCATATGTTAATTCCAAATACTAGCTAAAACCAAACAATTGAATATTCCGTCAAAAGCCCGTTCATTCTGGGGAGGGGGAAGCTATGCTTTAATTGTACAATGGAATCAAACAAAATACAATAGCTAGTGAAAGAAAATTAAGAAAGAGGTAAAAATCTAGTGAGAGAAAATAATAGAAAACCCATAGAAAAATGTAGAAAAAAGTTACCGCAATTTACTACGATGAATGTTATAGATGGTCAGGCTGGTCTAGTGATTTATTCCAGTCTGATTTTCTACAGCCTAACCATCGATAACATACTAAACATTGTAGTTCTTTTAATATTAGCAGGAGTTACAATTGCGACATTAACAGGAGATAATGGGATACTAACAAGAGCAAAGGAAGCTAAAGAAAAGACAGAGATTGCTCAAAATGATGAACAGGATATTTTGACAAAGTATGAAGATATAATAGAGGAATATACTGGTAGTGAAAGTGGAAATGGAGAAATGAAAACTAAAGCTCAAGGGAGTTATATTGTTATTGATCATGTTAGTCCAGCTCAGCATGATTTAAATGTAACATTAACAAGTAACACAGTAGATGACTTTTCTTCGGTTACCATATCTAAATATAACTCAAATATATTTGATATATCACAAATGGTTCAGGCTAATAAAAATGTAGTTGATAATGGAGATGGGACATATACCTTTACTTACGATTCAAGTCGTTTTTCTCCATATGCTGATGTAAATATTCCAGCTAATACACCTTTTGCATTAAGTACATCATATGTGGAAATTTCAACTTTAGGAGAAGATAGACTTTGGGCAGAATTAACTTTGGCTGATGGTACATTAGAATATCCAGATATTAGATCTATTAATGATGGAGGAAATGTACTAGAATATGATAAACCAATAGTAAAAATTAGACTTTTTATGAGAACTGGAAGTAATTTGGCAAATGTTGGAGATTATATTAAATTTAAAGAGTTAAGAATAAATTTAGGAAAAGATGTATTACCATATGAAGATTATGTTTCTCCACAAGTACTTACAGCACAGTCTAATGGAATTGTAGAGGGATGTACTTCATTATCACCAGTAACGACTTTAATATCAAACAATAATGATGTTACAATTAACTGTGAATATATGCAAATAAGAGAATATCCACTTTATGGAAAGAAGATAGTTAATTTTGGTGACAGTATATTTGGAAACTATAAAGCACCATTAGATATATCTTCATTTTTAGCTGAGTATACAGGTGCTACTGTATATAATGTGGGATTCGGAGGAACAAGAATGTCAAGTCATGCTGAATATTGGAATACACTTTCTATGTTTTCATTAGCCGATGCTATAACTAATAAAAATTTTGAATCGCAGGAAAATGCAATTGCAAATAATACAGATGGTAATAGTCAGTTTCCAACATATTTTTCAGATACTCTTTCTGTGTTAAAAAGTATAGATTTCAACGATATAGATATTATTACTATCGCATATGGTACAAATGATTTTACTGGTGGAGTAAACATTGATAATCCAAACAATAGTAAGGATACATCAACTTTTCTGGGGGCATTAAGATATAGTATTGAAAAAATATCGAATGCATATCCAGATATACAAATTGTCATTTGTACACCTATGTATCGTTTTTGGATGAATGATGCAGGAGAATTTGTTGAAGACTCTGATACTAAAGTAATAGTTAATCAAAAATTAACAGATTTTGTGGAAAACGAAAAAAAAGTTACAAATGAATATAATTTATTAGTTATTGATAATTATAATGAGTTAAATATTAATAAAGCAAATTATAGTGAGTATTTTTCAGCAACTGATGGTACACATCCTAACGAAAAAGGTCGTGAACTAATTGCTGAGCATATAGCTAAAGAATTATATGAAAATTTTAAATAAAAATTCCTTATGCAATATTTTAATAGTTATGCTTTATATGTACTATGATCAATACACAGATTTTATAATTTAGTTAAATTAAAAAATATATAAAAATGTCAAATAAAGACTTTTTATATATTTTTTGCTTTTTCACAAAATTCAACAAATTTCGACAAACTAATATTTTATATTCTAACATATACTTCAAAGATGCTAATCTTAATTTGAACTAAACAATATAATATTTATCACTTAATTTTTTTAGTTCTATTTTAAAATCTTCAATTTGCTCATTACTATACTTATCCCTTAACTTTTGAGCCTTTTTAGACCATTCATTAAATCTATATTCCTTAAATTTTTTAGGATGATTGTAATGCAATCCATACATTCTCTTATATTCTCTATTATATTCTTGTAAAATAGGGCTTTTTTGAACTTTTTCTTTTCTCTTATTCAAAGCACCAATTTCTTTACAAGTTTTTCCAGTATCTTGATATAAATTATTACAATATTTTTGGTCATTTCTTCCCTTTTGATTTGGATTTCTGCTAGTTGTAATAGGAATAAATAATCGACCACAATTTTCACATTTATTTATAGAAAAGTTATTTTGAATTATTTTAAATAATTCAAGTCTAATTTGATTTTCACAACAATCTAATTCATAAACTTCTTCAGCAAAAAGGTTTCTTTCTTTAATTATTTTGACAAGGCATTCAATATCTAACTTTTTTTCTTCTCTTGATAATTCTTTATCATATATGTATTTTGTAACAAACTTTGTATCTAAAAATATGCTATGTGCTGGGTTAAGATTTACATAGTATATATCAAAAACTTTTTTAGTTTCATACAGATATAATCTTTCTTCATTGCTTAAATTTCTAACAATAGAATTATTTGAATATTTGCTAATTAACTCTAATCTTTCTTTTAAGTCAGCCTTTTTCTCTATAAAGTTATTGATAAGTAAATCTTTTATTGTTTCAAAATATTCTATGTATTCTTTATGCTTTTTCTTTGATATTTTATCAATTTTATATGTCCATTGGTATAAATAAGTTTGAGTAACATATGTATCTTCTTCTAGTTCTTCAAATCTTTCATCTGCATAATATTTTGGGTTTTCAATAAATACACCAATTTTATATTTATATAAAAGGTCTGTCCTAAATACACTAGTATTATATGTTTTTACAATAATATCAATTAAAGTTTGTGTATAAAAATGAGTATATGGAGAAAAAGATAAAATATCTTTTACCAATAGAAACATTTTGAATAGATAATCCATTTGTATATCTGTAGAATTAGACTCTTTACTAGCACATACAAGTTCTATCAAATCAGTATATAATTTTTTCAATTTATTAACATCTTCAACATTCATTATTGCTAATTCATATAGTTTATCTCCAATAGGATATTCAAAATCTAATGGAGAACCAAAAAATTCTCCGACCATTTTTTAAAATAATTTTATTATTTTTAATTACAAAATTGCTTATCATATCAATACCTTTCCCTATTTTTTGAATAGAATATAGTTATTTCAATTTTTAATTTAGCTATAGACTTACTAAAATCTGTTTACAACACTATTTTAGCAACTTATAATGAATTTATCAAGATAGAAAATGATATTTGAAAATATTTATTTTCTATTTATATGTAGTATATTTAGTACATTGAAAATTGAATAACAACTATAAGACAGATAATGATACTTTCGTCTGGCTAACGTGATGTAAAGGGGCGATTCTCTAAAAAGAGGAATGAGGGCAAATCTCATATGGGTAGTTCTACCACTTGTAGTGAAGTTTAGTTGTTATATTTTATAGCAACATATATTTAATGAAGGGAGAAACCAAAAATGATTTTAAATAAAAAATTTAGAAATAAATAACAATAGGCGAATACAATATGGCTGAATTTATATTTATTGCCTATTAAAAAAAGGTAGGTGATAAATGTATGAAACAAGAATATAAGATAAAAGAAGTATTTGATGAAAATGCAAAAACAATA
>CAKNJL010000097.1 GCA_930982035.1 uncultured Clostridium sp. | reverse complement strand
CATGACCTGTCCCTTTTGACCATTTTTTGTCCATTTTGACACGTCCCCAATTTCCCTATTCTTCATTCACTTCTAACAATGAATATATATCCTCTGAATTATTTAGTTCTTTTATATTCATAATAACACCTTGTCCTACTACAATCCCACCAATTTCTTCTATAGCTGTCTTTATTGCATTCATAGTATTTCCTGTTGCATATATGTCATCTACTAAATAAAATCTTTTATCTTTATAATCTTCATTTACTAATTTAGGTAATTCCAAAGTATCTTTACCATATTCTTTTTCATAATCAAATTGTTTTTCAACTGTAGTTGGTGGTAATTTTCCTGCTTTTCTTACTGGTATAAAACCTATATTAAGTTTATATGCTATAGCTGAGCCAATGATTAATCCTCTTGCTTCCGGCCCTACAATGTAATCAACTTTTTTATTTGATATTTCTGTAGACATTTTCTCTATTATTTCATTAAATGTTTCCTTTTGTATTATTAATGGCATTATATCTATAAATTCAATTCCTTCTTTTGGAAAATCCTTTTCAGTTCTTATATTTAATTCATTTTTTAACTCATTTTTTAATATTTTCATACTAATTCTATTCCTTTCATTTCTTATTTAGTTAATGGTACACATTAGTCATGAAAGTTGATTTCTTTCAAACTAAATTTCTTTCCATTCTTACTTTGTTCAAAGGCATTTATCCAACTATATATACAGTCTCTAAAACTTGTTTTTTATTTCATCATCATGGCTGTAATAGCATATTGTTATTTATTATTTCAAAAAATCTTTTTTTCTTTTTCTCATCTTTTGATGAATCTATAAATTGTATATCATTTTTTATATGACTCTCATTTATCATATTTTCTTCTTTCAATATTTCTTTTAAGTGTTTTGCCAAATATGGTGCTCCATTAAAAAATTCTACTTTTCCTAAGACTTCTTCTATCTCTTTTTCTATCAAAGGATAATGTGTACATCCTAAAACTATATTTTCCACTTTTCCTTTATATTGTTCTAAATGTTCTTTTAAATACTCTTTTATTTTATCGTTATCTCCCTCTTCTATTATATCTGCTAACCCTACACATGGAAGTAATATTGTTTTATGATTATCATATTTATGATATAAAAGATTGAATTTTTCACTTTCTATTGTTCCTTTTGTTGCCATTACTAAAGTTGGTTTATCATATGCGTAATCATATACCATTTTATATGCAGGTTCTATAGCTATAAATGGTATATGATTATATTTATTTCTTAGGTACTGAGCTGATTTAGCACTTGCTGTATTACATGCTATAACAATTGCTTTGCAATTTTGCTCTATAAACATTTTTACTATATTTTCACATATTTCATTTATTTTTTCGTCACTTTTATCTCCATATGGACAATTTTTTGAATCACTATAATATATATAATTTTCATTTGGTAAAATTTTTAATATTTCTTGCAATACTGTAACTCCACCTATTCCAGAGTCAAATATTCCTATTTTATCATTTTTGTTCATTTTTTATTCCTCTTGTTTCTATTATTTTTATTAGCTATTTATTTTTTTACTTATATAAAATTATGCTTTTTGATTAATATTCTCATATAAATATTAATTAATTTTATGATTAATATCTTCAATAAATATTTGCTTTTTCCATAATATTTTTATGTTTTTTATTTGTAGACATTTTTCGACATATTTTCTTTTTTAAAAATACAATTTATAACCTGGCCCGTTTTGTCGTTTTAATTATCTTATGTAATTTGTTCTTATTGGTTGCTCTTTTTCAGGTATTTCTATTCCTGATTTTCTTCCTTGTTCTATACATTTTAATAACCATGCCATATTATTTCCTAATGTTCTCATGATTTGCATTCCTTCTTCATCTTGTATTACCTCTTCTGGTGTATTTCCATGTACCATATTCCAATATTGTGATGATACAATTGGCATATTGTTAATTGTAAAATATTTATTTAATTGATCAAATGTTGATGTAGCTCCTCCTCTTCTACAACTAACTACACAAGCCCCTAATTTATTTTGAAAGACTTGTTTTCCTGCATAAAATACTCTGTCCATAAAAGATGTAATTGCTCCTGTTGCTGATGCAAAATGTACTGGTGTTCCAAATACAAATCCATCCGCTTCTTTTGCTTTTTCAATAAATTCGTTTACTTTATCATCAACAAAACATTTTCCTGTATTTTTACAACTACCACAACCTATACAACCTGCTACTGGTTTTACTCCTAACCAGAATATTTCTGTTTCTATATCATTTTTATTTAGTTGTTTTTCCACTTCTTTTAATGCTGTATATGTACAGCCTTCTTTATGTGGTCCTCCATTTACTAAAATCACTTTCATTTTTCTTCACTTTCCTTTCTTTCTTTTATATTATATCAATAACAATTAATAAATTCTACTATTTTTAATAACTTTTTATTGGGGACGTGTGAAAATGGACAAAAAATGGTCAAAAGGGACAGGTCAATAACCGTTAAGGATTGGTAAAGGATGATGCTCTGGGGCAATATATAATATAAAAAAATGAACAATTTTGCGTATCTAAATTTGAATTAGAAATTCTTAAATAACAAGATGTGGGATATGCACGGTACTCTCTGAAAGAGAGGGTCTGAGTGCAAGAGCACATCTTGTTATTTTAGAATTTCTTTGAAAATTTAGCTTATACAAAATTGTGAATGATTTTATATTATATATTGCTCCAGAGCATCCTCCTTTACCAATCCTTAACGGTTATTGACCTGTCCCTTTTGACCATTTTTTGTCCATTTTCACACGTCCCCAATTGTCACTTTTCCTTTTCCATCATGAGAAGTGATTTCTAATATTGCTCCATTTACCATTGCCAATTGAGGAGATACATGTCCTATATCTGCATCACATATAATTGGTATATTTAAGTCACCTAAGGCATCTTTTACAGTTTGATTAAAATCTATATCATAATCATTTCTTATGAATAATGACCTTCCAAATATTATTCCTTTACAATTTTCAAAATATCCTGCCATTTTCATTTGCCATAATGTAAGATACACTGTTGGTGTACTCATTTCAAAGACCTCTAAAAACCATATAATTCCGTCTTGCTTATATTTTTCTATATATTCTTTTACGTTGTCATATTTTGTTCCTATAAATGTTTTTATACAATCTAGGCAACCTCCTATTGCTCTTCCTCTAAATTGTATTTTATCTTCTCCATTTAAATTTAGCCATTTTGTCTCTTGTGTTAATTCATATCCTTTTTCTAATTCTTGTTTTTCTATTTCTTCTTTTTCATCATTGAATTCATCTATCCTTTCTTGATTTTCAAGAGGTGCCTCATCATTTTCTATTCTGAAATCTACAATTTCTTCATGTTTTTCAAATGATTCTTGTTCTATTTTTTCTCCACTTGCTATTTTTAATGCGTCTGTTAGGTTTCTATATAATGGTCTCATTGCATAGTCTTTTATAGTTTGGCAATAAATTGATGGTATTTCTAATACTGTGTTAAATATATAATTGATTCCTGTTATGTCTGAATATCCTTGCATCCATTTTGGTTTTAGCTTTTTTATTTTTTCAAAATCTAAATATTCTAGTATTTCTACTAAAAAGTCTCCTCCTGTTGCAAATATTATCATTTTCACGTCATCGTTTTCTAGTAATTCCATAAATTCTTTTGCTCTTTGCTTTCCTGATGCACTTCTTCCTTTTTTTTCTTTTCTTACACTTTCTGTTTCTATTATTTTATATCCCATTTCTTCTAATTGTTTTTCTGCTAATTCTAATTTTTTTATGCTTTTTTCATTTGTAATCCCTCCTGATGGTGCACATATTCCTATAGTATCTCCTTTTTTTAAATTTTCTGGAATATTCATGTCTAACCTCCTTAAAAATATCTTTTTTCTATTCTTCCTTTTTTCCTCTCCATTAGTAGTAAAATCTTGTAAGAAAAATCATTCAAACTACATTTTATTGATTTATCCATTCTTCTATTATTTCTTTTATTGATATATATTCTAATTTTCTATCTTCACACAATTTTAGTATTTCTAATATTGTTTTATCTCCATCTGAATATATTGTATGTATATGTAAATCTATCATAATTTGTATCTCCAATTATTTTATTAATATTATTATGCACCAATTATATCAGCAATATCGGCTTTTTTCAATTGAAATTTTATTTTTTGACATTTATAGTTACTATATAATGGTTTATATAAATTAAATATATAGAATCATTGTATTAATCGAGTAGGAACTAAGTGATTATTTCACTTAGTGTCCTCTCACACCACCGCAATGCTGTCAACTTAAGAGAATTATTTAGTTTTTATTTTACATAATTTTCAAG
>CAKNJL010000096.1 GCA_930982035.1 uncultured Clostridium sp. | reverse complement strand
AAAATCTCCGTCCCCATTGACAAAATCTCCGTCCCTATTGACACCCATTGACACTATGTACTTAAAATTATCGTTTCCTCCAATTGAACATTTTTTTTACAAAAAATGAATAAAAAAGAAACAATAAGAAATAATAAAAGTATAACAAAAATATAAAACAAAAGGGAGGAAAAATATGAAAGCAACAGGTGTAGTAAGAAGAATAGATGATTTAGGTAGAATTGTAATACCAAAAGAAATTAGAAAGGTTTTAAGAATAAAAGAAGGCGATCCATTAGAAGTTTTTACAGATAGAGAAGGACAAGTAATATTAAAAAAATATTCTCCAATAGGAGAGTTATCAGAATTTGCAGCAGGATATGCAGAAACATTATCAAAAACCACAGGACATATAGCATGCATTACAGATAAAGATACAGTTATAGCTGTATCAGGAGGATCTAAAAAAGAATTTTTAGAACAAGATATAAGCCCAGAATTAGAGCAATTGATGGAAGACAAAGAAGTATATACAAGTAAAGAAAATAGTGATATTTCTATGCCAATAACTAAAAATGATAATAAAGAAAGAAAATATAATGCACAAGTAGTTTACCCTATAATTTCAAATGGTGATACAATCGGAACAGTCATATTAATGTCAAAAGAAGCAAATCAAAAGATGAATGATGTCGAGAAAAAAGTAGCACAATCAGCAGCTACATTTTTAGGAACACAAATGGAAATCTAGATAATGATTTTGTGAACACTGGAAAAAATAACACATAATTAGAATTATATTATTTTTTGGCAAAAGTCATTGGATAATTAATAAAATTTAACAGTATGAAATTTATTTGAAGATACAAGGCTAATAATAAATTGGTATCTTAATAATTTTTATATCAAGAGTTTTTTATTAGTTCGTATAAAAAAAGTGGTTTAATTGGATTTTACCACTTTTACATAATTTTGCTTTCTTTAGATTAAATTAATAATAATAGTTATATTTAAATTTTACAAAAAAATAAAAAGAATGAAAATTGGAAAAATTCAATATATAAAAACTATGTTTGTCAAAAAAATGTAGGCAAAATATAAAAAAATTGCATATATTTATTTGACAAACATAGCGATGCGACAGTTTTTTAAAATTTGACTTTTTTTCTATTTTGTAGTAAAATATAACAAGTTGTTAGCTTAAAGAGCTAAAGGATGAGATTTTATTAAATAAATATTTTGTTAAGAGAAAATAAAAGAGATGAAAAATAAAAAGAGATTTTGAAAAACAAATTTATAAAAAAATAAAAATGAAAGAACAGTTTAGAGTTTTCAATTTCACGAAATAAGGTGAAAAGAAAAAAGTATATGTAAGAAATAAAAAATAGTTAAAATTGTAAAGAGAATAATTAAAAAAGCAAAAAATCGGTGTGTAAAAGATAAAAGAGATTATAAAATTAAATATTGTATATTAGATATTAATTAAAATAATATTGGTATAAAATATTTTTAATTAATATTCTTATTGTTGTTTTATTCTGTTTAATGTTTTTATTTAAAAATTGTATTTTGTATTACACAATTAAAATAAATTTGTTCTAGAAATCCATATATATAAACAAAATGTATAGATTTAGTAAAATTGACAAAATATAAGGTTATGATTAACAGATGTATTAGAGTAAAGTGAATAATATCTTTGTATGCAAAACTAAAAGAGCATAGAGTTTAATATTTATAAGTAAGATGTTATCAATAACTTTAAAAATAATAATTTAAATATCAAAGAAAGGATGAGATTTTTTTATGACAGAAGAAAATTTAAAGAGAAGAGAAAAATTAGAAACAAAGAACAAGAGAAATATAGAAAAGGAAGGAGGAAAGAAGAGAAGACCATATACAAGGAGAAAAACACAAAAAGTGAGTGAAAACAACGAATTAAAAGAAAAAATGAATATGAAAGAAAACAATATAAAAGAAATTAATAATGAAAAGTTAAATAAAAATATGAAAGAAAATAAAAAGGAAGAAGGTCAAAAAGCTAAAACAACTAGGAGAAAAAGAAAAAATGCAGATTCAATATTCAAAAAGCCAAGTTTAAAAATAATTCCTTTAGGAGGAATACATGAAATTGGAAAAAATATAACTGTATTTGAATATGAAGATGAAATAATAGTTGTAGACTGTGGACTATCATTTCCAGATGATGATATGCTAGGTATAGATTTAGTAATACCAGATATCACATATCTAGAAAAAAATGTAGATAAAATAAAAGGGTTAGTAATAACACATGGTCATGAAGATCATATAGGAGCAGTTCCATATTTTTTAAAGAAAATCAATATTCCAATTTATGCAACAAAACTTACAGCAGGTTTAATAAGAAATAAATTAGAAGAGCATAAATTATTAAGAAGTACAGATTTGCATGAAGTGGTACAAGGAGAAACGATTTCATTAGGCAAGAACTTTAAGGTTGAATTTATAAGAAGTTCACATAGTATACCAGATTCTGTAATGCTTGCAATAAACACACCTGTTGGAACAATTTTACACACAGGTGATTTTAAAGTTGATTATACACCTATAGATGGAAAAATAATGGATTTAGGAAGAATTGCAGAATTAGGAAATCAAGGAATCTTAGCTTTAATGGCTGATAGTACAAATTCAGAAAGAAAAGGTTTTACTATGTCTGAAAGGTCAGTAGGAGAAGTTTTTGATAAATTATTTATACACTGTACTAAAAGAATTGTAGTTGCTACATTTGCGTCAAATGTTCATAGAGTACAACAAATTGTAAATTGTGCAATAAAGTATAATAGAAAAATTGCTGTATGTGGTAGAAGTATGGTAAATATGATAGAAACAGCAAAAGAGTTAGGATATATAGATTGTCCAGACAATTTATTTATAGATATAGACATGATAGGAACTTATACAGATGAACAACTAGTTATAATAACTACAGGAAGTCAAGGTGAGCCAATGTCAGCCCTAACAAGAATGGCAGCAGGTGACCACAGAAAAGTAAAAATAACACCAAATGACTTAGTAATAATATCAGCAACTCCAATACCAGGAAATGAAAAATTTGTATCAAAAGTAATTGATGATTTAATGCAAATAGGAGCAGAAGTTGTCTATAGTTCTTTAGAATCAGTACATGTTTCAGGACATGCTTGCCAAGAAGAACAAAAATTGATATTAGCACTTGCTAAACCAAAATATTTTATACCAGTACATGGTGAATATAGACAATTGATAGCACATAGTGAAACAGCCCAAAGTATGGGAATCGATAAAGACAATATTATAATGATGGCAAATGGTAGAGTATTAGAAATAAATGAAGAAAAAGCGGAACTAACATCAACAGTGCCATGCGGAAGAGTTCTTGTAGATGGATTAGGTGTAGGAGATGTAGGAAGTATTGTTTTAAGAGATAGACAACATTTATCACAAGACGGATTGATTGTAATAGTATTAACAATGGATTCTTCAACAGGAGAAGTTGTAGCAGGACCAGATGTTATCTCAAGAGGATTTGTGTATGTAAGAGATTCTGAAAACTTGATGGATGATGTAAAATCAGTGGTAAGACATGAAATAAAGAAATGTGAAGAAAGAGGAATACGTGACTGGGGAACAATAAAATCAGCAACAAGAGAAAACTTAAGAGATTATATATTTATGAAAACAAAAAGAAACCCAATGATTATACCAATAATAATGGAAATATAATAAAAATGCTGAAATACCAGGCTTTTAGTAGCCTGGTATTAACTAAATGTATATTATAAATAAATAATTGATGTCAACTTGATTTTTTGTTTTTGGAATTAGTCTTTATATCTGATAAGCCTACTATATAATCGATAGAGGTATTGTAATAATTTGCAAGTGTAATTAAATGTTGAATAGGAATTGTTCTTTTTCCGTTTTCATAATCTGAATAATATTGTTGAGAGATACCAAGTAAATTAGCAATATCTTTTTGTAGTTTATCATTGTCTTCTCTTAAATCTTTAATTCTTTTAAATTTCACAATAACCTCCTTGTATGCAAAATCTAAGTATATATTAACAAAAAAAATAAAAGAGAAATTAATATACATAATAAATTATGTACAGATAAAAATATTACATTTATGTTACAAAAAAATACAAATATTGAAAACTAATAATCAGTGTGTTATATTATCAATGGGATACATAATATATCATGTATAAAATCTGAAGAAAAAAGAGAGGAGTTTTACATATGTTAAAATATAAAAAAAGAGAAAGAGTTAGGAATAAAAATTTTTTTTATAAACTGAGTAAATCTAATAAAGGAATTACATTAATAGCACTTGTTATTACTATCATTGTGCTTTTGATTTTAGCAGACTCCCACATATTTTTGAATATACCACAATAAATGAAAACCACCT
>CAKNJL010000095.1 GCA_930982035.1 uncultured Clostridium sp. | reverse complement strand
CCCTTTTTCCAAGGACCGTCCCCTTAATCCCTTTTTCGACCGTCCCTCAATCCCTACAACGATTTACCCCAAAATCATCAACAAAAATGAAAAAAAGACTTGTAAAAATTTAAGTTAGAATATATAATATAAATATATTGGGGTATCGCCAAGTGGTAAGGCAACCGGCTCTGACCCGGTCATTCGTAAGTTCGAATCTTACTACCCCAGCCAAAGTTTTAACGAAAAATGTACAGATGATTACACTACAGAGCAAGTAAAAAATATTGAGGAGGTACAAAAATGGTTAAAAGAACAATAAAAAAAGATATTTCAGATAG
This sequence comes from uncultured Clostridium sp., assembly GCA_930982035.1. Classification (GTDB taxonomy): domain Bacteria; phylum Bacillota; class Clostridia; order TANB77; family CAG-508; genus CAG-269. Next base: position 4,171 of record CAKNJL010000095.1, on the reverse strand, counting down.
TATTAATAAATTTGTAGAAGAAATTAAAAAGAAATATAATATTACTGCAATTATATTATTTGGTTCTTATGCAAAAGGAACAGAAAATGAAGATAGTGACATAGATATTGCAGTTATTTCTGATGATTTTGATGATATTTATGATTGCATGGCAATTTTGATGGGGATGACTTGGGATATAGATGCTAGGATAGAACCACATCCAATAACAACGGAGGATTATGAAAAGATTTCAAATCCTTTTGTGAAAGAAGTGATAGATACAGGAATAAAAGTAGCGTAAATAAAAAAATATATATAATTTATTGCGGATTGGTATATATTTTTTATAAGTTATTGATATAACTTAAATCGAATATGGAGGAACAAATGATGAGAAAAAACAATTCTGGAATAACCTTAATTAGTTTAGTAATAACAATTATTTTGTTATTGATATTAGCAACTATAGGAATAAGTAGTGGAATAAGTACGGTAAGATCATCTAGACTAACTAAATTTACAACAGAGATGAATTTAATGCAACAAAAAGTAAATGAGTTATATGATAGTTATACAAATAATAAAACTGTGAATGTGGCAGGAAATGAGTATACAGGAACAGATATAGCCAATATAGGTAATGATATATCTGATGTTTCTGAAGAGCAAAGAAATGAAGTATTTTCTTCAAGTGGTTCAGGAATTACAGATACAAGCGGTTATAGGTATTATAATGCTTCAATAATAGATGGATTGGGGATAGATGGAGTAGATGGCGAATTTTTTGTAAATGTAGCAAAAAGAAGTGTTATAAGTGTTGATGGTTTTGAATATGAAGGTAATAAATATTATACTTTAGAACAATTGCCAGAAGGATTATATAATGTGGAATATAATCCACAACAAGTTGAAGGAGGACCAACATTTGATGTGAATTATGAAAAAATAGGAAATGATAAATATAAAATATCAATATCAAATATACAATATGAAGGATATATAAATAAATGGAATGTTAAGTATAAATTAGAAGATACTGAAAGTTGGCGTATATCAGAAAATTTAGAGTTTCAAGTAAATGAAACAGGAAAATATAAAATAGTACTTTTTAATGATAATGAACAATCAGAAGAGAAAGAGTTTTATGTTTTAGGTGGTTATACAAAAAGTGGATTACTAGTACATTATGATAGTATAAATAATACTGGGGAAGGAGATAATAAGCATAGTACATCGACAACAGTATGGAAAGACTTAAGTGGCAATGAAAATGATGCAACTTTAAAAGGATTTACAACAAATGATGAGTTTAGTGGCTGGAAAGAAAATAAACTGAGTTTTAATGGAAATACAGATTATGTAACATTAGATAATGTTATAGAAAATAAGGCAGAGTTCACAATAGAATTTGTTTTTGCACAAAAAAGAAATGTTAGTTGGCAATACTTATGGGGGATTTTAGGAAATAGATTAGGCTTGGAGTCTAATATAGGAGGAAATAGGAGTTTATATTTTTCTACTGAAACGTCACATGTTGAATTTCCAGAATTAAAAAAAGACTTAAATGTTATTAACAATATTACAATTTCTATTGGTAATAACGAAATAAAAGCCTATAGTAATGGTAAAAAAGTAAGAGAGTATAGTTTTCAGGGAAATTTATATACTCAAGGAGACTTATTCGCAATAGGAGCAGACAGTACAGGCAGTTACAAAACTCAAGCTGATTATTATTCATTTAGAATATATGATAAAATCTTAGGTGATGAAGAAGTAGAATATAATTATAATATAGATAAAATAAGATTTAATATAAAAGAATAATATCAAAATTCTAAAGTTTATGATATCAATAGCAAGAATTATTCTTGCTATTTTTATATTAATATAGTAAAATAAGAACATAAAAAAGATGGGAAGTGGTATAAAGTGAAAAAATTACCATATGGAATAAGTGACTATGAAAGATTAGTAGAAAATGAATATTATTATATAGATAAAACAATGTATATAGAAAAATTAGAAAACTTAGCAGAAAGATATATAATGTTTTTGCGTCCAAGGAAATTTGGAAAAACACTATTTACAAGTACATTAGAGAATTATTATGACATACAAAAAGAAGAAAAATTTGAAAAATTATATGGAGAAACATATATAGGAAAAAATCCAACAAAACTAAAAAATAACTACTATATATTAAAATTTAATTTTTCAGGAATAGATACAACAAATGAAGAAACAACAATAAAAGGATTTAAAGAAACAGTAATGATATCAATAGAAGGATTTATAAAAAAATACAGTTTAGATTTTTTTGTTAATCCAGAATTAACAGCAGAAGGATTATTAAATAGTCTAATAGAAGCATTTAAAATACAAAAAACAGAAGAAAGAATCTATGTAATAATAGATGAATATGATCATTTTGCAAATGAATTATTAGGCTTTAATACAAATCAATTTAAAAACTTAGTATCGAAAAATGTAAAAGTAAGAAAATGGTATGAGATATTAAAAAAAGGAACAGAAAGTGTAATAGATAGAATATTTATAACAGGAGTTGCTCCGATAACATTAGATAGTTTAACATCAGGATTTAATATAGGTTCAGATAAAACGCAAAATGAGAAATTTAATGAGATGATGGGATTCACAGAAGAGGAATTGAAAAAATTAATGAGAGAACAAAATATAAGTGAAGAAAAGCAAAAAGAAATATTACCAATTATGAGAGAGAACTATGATGGATATAGATTCTCATTATATGGAAAAGAAAAAATATATAATTCAAATATGTGCTTGTATTTTTTGAATAATTATATAGAATTAGGACGAATACCTGAACAGTTAATTGATGTTAATATAGCAAGTGATTATAGTAAGCTTGGAAAAATGTTAGATTTATGCAAAGGAGAAGAAAGAGAAAGAGTAATAGAGAAAACAGTATCAGGAGAAGGAATAATAAGTGAAATAAGACAAAAATTCAACCCAGCAATGGAATTTACAGAAACAGATTTGGTATCAATGTTATATTATTTAGGCTATTTAACGATTGAAGGAGATGAAGTAGGGTATCCAAAATTAAATATACCAAATAATGTAATGAAAGAAATTTACTCAGATTATTTTCTAAAAATACTAAGAGAAGAAATTAATATAGATGTAAATGATAATTATACAGAAATAGCAAGAGAAATAGCATTAGAAGGAAAAATAAACAAAATAATTGAAATGTTAGAAAAATACTTAAAAAATTTATCAAATAGAGACTATGTGAAATTTGATGAGAAATATGTAAAATTGATATTTTACTGTATAGCCATGAACTTAAAAATATTTAGACTAAAATCAGAGATGGAAGTACAAAGAAAATATCCAGATATATTGTTAATACCAAAAGACCAGAGTAAAGGATATAAAGGAGTAATGATAGAGTTTAAATATCTAAAAAAAGGAGAAGAAAGTAAATTAGAAGAGAAACAAAAAGAAGCAAAAGAACAAATAAAAGAATATTGTGAATTTGAAGAGATAAAAGAATTAAAAAATATTTATAAATATACAGTAGTAGCTGTAAATGATAAAATATATGTAGAAGAAATAGTGTAAAAGATATTTATATAAATAGTATAAATTATGAAAAAAAGTTCTTAGAGTTCAATACTCTAAGAAAACTTTTATTTCATAATATCTAGAAATTTAGCATGTTGTATAGATTTTTTAACTTTTTCTTTTCTTTTTTTTAAAAAATTTTTTCTTATATTTTTTCCATTTTTTTATTTGACTTTTGGTTGACTTTGCTTTATTTTATTGGTAAAATAAAAACATGAAAAAAGTTCCTAGAGTATTGAAATGAAAGTAGAAGAATAAGAAATAAAAAACTACAATATATTGACTTAATTCAATAAAATGTATAAAATGAAAATGAAGTATTTTTCAAGTTAAGGAAATAGTGAAAATTATAAAAAATTTAAACCAAAAGATATAAAAGTAGAAATTGAGATGTGAACAAAAGAATAAAAAACAAAAAGAAAGAAATAATAGAAAAGAAATACATAAGAATAAGAAGGGAATGATAAAAAATGAAAAAAATCGACATGAAGGAAAAAGGAATAACATTAATAGCGTTAGTAATTACAATTGTACTAAACGCTAGCGCGTGGTCCTAAAGCAAGAAGATAGCATCCAA
>CAKNJL010000094.1 GCA_930982035.1 uncultured Clostridium sp. | reverse complement strand
TTGTTATTCAACGTATTAGAGAGTTTTACTTTTTAAAAAGTGTTTAAGTTGAGATATTTGCAAAAGTCAATACTTTTTGTATCTTTTTCTAATCTCCATATTTGTCAAGTAAATGTAATCAATTTTTTATATTTTGCCTACATTAATTTTATACTAACCTAATCACCTATTGGAGCAAAGTCATCAGTAACAACGGATTTATCACTTGAAAAGCCTTTTATTTCATTATCTAAGAACTGTTTATATTCTTCTTCTTTTTCGCTATTTATATTTGTACTTCCTTTAATCCCTACTAAAATTAAATTTTGCTCTTCATTATTTTCATGTTTTGGATTAACTTTAAATACTTTTACATCATCAAATACAGCCTTATAAGTACTATATTCATATTTTATAAAATCTGAATCATCACCTTCAACAGATGAAATTATATTGGTGATGACTGTTCCATTTTCATTCAAATTATTATATGCTTTTTGCATAGCTTCATATGTTGTTAACTCGAAAGGAGCATTTAATCCCTTAAACGCGTCTATAAATATAGTATCATACTTTTTTTCATTATAATTCAAATAACTTCTTCCATCTTGTGTTATTAATCCTAAATTAGGATTATTTTTGTCTAAGCCAAATTCATCTTCTGCTATTTGTGCCATTTTTTCATCTATTTCTACTACATCTATTTTTTTATCTTCATATTTTTTTAAATAGTGCATTGGATATGTGTATGCTGCACCACCTATCATCAATGCACTTTCACTTTCTTTATTATAATATTCGAATAAATCATAGTAATATAAATATGAAGCACCCATTTGTCCAGTCTCTTGATTAATATATGACTCTAGACCTGTATCTACTTGTAATGTTTTGTATTTGTTTCCATTTTCTTCTACTTCTCTTACCCATATTCTACTATATTCAGAATCTACATCACTTATTATTTCTGGATGTGAATCGTTAAAAAAATACATTCCTAATAGATTTAGTCCAACAATTACGACTAATTCTACTATCATTAATAAATAATATTTCTTATCCTTTTTATTAAATAGAAATGCTGATAATATCCATAATAAGATTGAACACCCTAATATAATATTTCTTACACCTAAATTTGGTATTAATATAAATCCTGCAAAAAATGTACCAAATATACTTCCTATTGTAGATAATGACGATATTTTACCTGATGTCTCCCCCACATTATCCATACTACTATTTTTTATTTTTACTGCTATTGGTGATACTGTTGCCAATAAAAAGCTTGGTATACCAAATGTTACTGTTGCACATACCATTGCAACAAATACTAAATTATTAGACATCTGTGATAAGGCATCTACAAATTTTACTTCTAATATTGGGATAAGACTTATTGCAATAGCAGAAATTAATAGATAATTTGATAATACATTAATATCGTTTTCTTTATTTTTATCTGCTATTTTTCCTCCTACCCAATATCCAATACTCATACTTGTTAGCATTATTCCTATTATTGTAGTCCATATTAAATTTGAACTTCCTACATATGGTGACAATATCCTTGCTGCTATTAATTCTAGCATCATAGTTAATGCACCACTTAAAAATACTGTTATTTCTAATTTATATTTGTTCATACTTTCTTCCTTTTCTTACTATATTTCAATATTTTTTCTATATTATAAAATTCAAATTTTGAAAAAACTTTATTTATTTTTTTGTAGTAGACTTTTTACTTCTAGTCTTTTTTGTTCCTTTTGCCTTCTTAGTTGTTTTTTCCTTCTTTTCAAATTCTTCTTTTTCTTCCGGATTCCACTTCTCTCCAGGTTTTGGCTTATTCCATGAAATATAATCACATGATTTTGGGTTGTTCTCACAAATATAATAGTTTCTTCTTCTTTTTGTTTTCCTTACTTGAACTTTAGCCCCACATTTAGGACATGGTACATCAATTGTTTCTACAATTGGTTTGGCATTTTTACATTCTGGATATCCAGGACATGCTAAAAATTTACCATATTTTCCATATTTATATACCATCATTCTTCCACATTTTTCACATTTAACATCTGAAACCTCATCAACAATTTCAACATGTTCTAGTTCTTTTTCTACTTTTTCAACTTCTTCTTCAAATGGTCCATAGAATTCTCTAATCATCTTTTTCCATTTTTCATGTCCTTCTGCGATTTCATCAAATTCATCTTCTATCTTTGCTGTAAATTCTACATTTATAACATCTGAAAAGTTTTCTGTTAATAATTTATTTACTATTTTTCCCAATTCGGTTGGGTATAGTTGTTTCTTCTCTTTTTCTATATATCTTCTTTCTAATATTGTTGTAATTGTTGGTGAATATGTACTTGGTCTTCCTATCCCTTTTTCTTCCAAAGCTTTTACTAGACTTGCTTCTGTATATCTTGGAGGTGGTTCTGTAAAGCTTTGTTTTGGATTTAATTTTTTTAGCTTTACTTCTTGATTTTCTTCAAGTTCTGGTAACATTCCCTCTTCTTCTTTTTCTTCTTTATCTGAACCTTCTACATATAATGTCATAAACCCTTTGAACTTCAATATTTGTCCATTAGCTCTAAAATCATATTCATTTGCTTTTATATTAACATTCATTGTATCATATACAGCTGAACTCATTTGACTTGCTAAAAATCTATTATATATTAATTTATATAATTTATATTGATCTTTTGTTATACTGTCTTTAATAGTATCTGGCTCTATGTCGATATATGTTGGTCTTATTGCCTCATGCGCATCTTGTGCATCTTTTTTTGCCTTATAATATCTATTTTCATAATAATTTTCACCATATAGCTTTGTAATTTGTGTTTTTGCTACACTTCTTGCTTCTTCTGATATTCTTGTTGAATCAGTTCTCATATATGTAATCAAACCTACAGTACCTTTTTCAGGTATTTTTACCCCTTCATACAACCCTTGTGCTATTGACATCGTTTTCTTTAATGTGAAACCTAGTTTTCTTGATGCCTCTTGTTGCATTGTACTTGTTGTAAAAGGAGGTGCTGGTGTCCTTTTCTTTTGACCTTTTTTTACTTCATTTACAATATATTTTGCATTTTTTATATTTTCTAAAATTGCTTGAACTTCTTCATTTGAATGAATCTCTAACTTTTTACCGTCTTTTCCATAAAAATGTGCCTCAAATTCTTTTTTAGATTTATCATCTACTAAATCTGCATATATATTCCAATATTCTTCTGGAATAAATTTTTCTATTTCTTCTTCTCTATCTACAATTAATTTTACTGCAACTGATTGTACCCTACCAGCAGATAGACCTCTTCTTACTTTTTTCCATAGTACAGGACTTATTTTATATCCAACTATTCTATCTAAAACTCTTCTTGCTTGTTGAGCATCCACTAAGTTTATATCTATATCTCTTGGCTCTTTGATTGCTTTTTGTACAGCATTTTTTGTAATCTCATTAAAAGTTACCCTCGTTATCTTATCTTTCTCATCTTCTAAGATTTTTGCTAAATGCCATGCAATCGCTTCCCCTTCACGGTCAGGGTCAGTAGCAATATATATTTTCTTTGCTTGTTTTGCTTCCTTTTTTAGCGATTTTATTAAATCACCTTTTCCTCTAATATTTATATATTGTGGTTCAAAGTCATGTTCTATATCTATTCCCATTTTTGATTTTGGCAAATCTCTAATATGTCCCATTGATGCAACCACTTTTGTACTGCCACCTAGAAATTTCTTTATTGTATTAGCTTTTGCAGGTGACTCTACTATAATTAATTTATCAGCCATTTAGACGCCTCCATTTATTTTTTCTAATTTTTACACATATATGTATTCTAGCTTAAAATAAGAGATTTTGCAAGTTTTTTGTAAAATTATCTTCAAAATAATGTTTTACTTAAATCTGCCAATACATCTTCCACGCCAATTGGTGTAACTTCATTTTCTTTAAAAAGTCTCAATATCTCATCTACCTTTTGCTCATCATTTGATAAATATGTTATTTCTTTATCTTCTATTTTTGTATTATTTGGTATATATTCTGTTTTTACAACTGCAATTCCAAATTTTGCATTTTCTTTTTTTATAAATTGATCTTCATTTATCCTTTTATAATATTCTAACTTTATAGGATAATCTATCCCTGCCTCTGTCAACTTCTCTTTCTCTATAAATTTTCCTCCAAAAAAAGTTTTCATCTCCATCTCCCTTTCTTCATTCGTACTTTTTCATAATACTATGAAAGAGACTTAATTGCAAGAATTTTCCATCGCAAATTTTGACAAAATGTCCAATTGGGGACGTTTCTGTTTGGACATTTTTATGTAAACAATAGAATTTATGATAAAATTTTATTGCAATCATAAATATTATTGTTCGCAACTGATTTCTGACATATCTTAAAACTAACAAGCTATAAATTATGTAAAATAAACAAAAAGTACAAATTTTTTAAGTTTCGGTTTTTTGCAAAAATAATTTTATTAAAATGATAGAATTGATA
>CAKNJL010000093.1 GCA_930982035.1 uncultured Clostridium sp. | reverse complement strand
TGTCATTAACAATGTTGTCAAAATCTCCGTCCCCATTGACACCAAAATCTCCGTCCCCATTGACACCAAAATCTCCGTCCCCACTAACAACCATTGACACCTCTCTAATGGACAATCCCTAAGTGTTAATGTGAATTTTTTGTGAATTTCTTTACTTTAACAAAGATAAATGATAATATGTTCATAATACAAATAAAATCAAAGGAGGAATTTTTGTGATAGAGGTAAAAAATGTTACAAAAAAGTATGGAAAGACTGTAGCCGTAGAAGATATAAGTTTTTCTATAAATGATGGAGAAATTGTAGGATTACTAGGTCCAAATGGTGCAGGGAAAAGTACAACTATGAATATCCTAACAGGTTACATAGAACAAACTTCTGGAGAAGTAACTATAGAAGGATATAATACATTAAAAAAGCCTAAAAAAGCTAAAAGGCAAATCGGATACATGCCAGAAGGTGTGCCACTTTATACAGATTTAACTGTAAAAGAATTTGTAACATATATGGCAGAATTAAAACAAGTAGATAGAAAGACAAGAAAAGAAAAAGTTGAAAAAGTAATTGAACAAACAGGATTAAAGGATGTTGAAAATAAACTAACAAGGAATTTATCTAGAGGATATAAGCAGAGAGTAAGTATGGCAGGAGCATTAGTAGGAGAACCAAAAATACTTATATTGGATGAACCTACTGTAGGGTTAGATCCAAAACAGATTACGGAAATAAGAAATTTAATAAAAACACTTGGAAAAACTCATACAATAATATTAAGTTCACATATTTTATCTGAAGTTAGTCAAATTTGTAACAAAGTTATTATTATAAACAAAGGGAAAATAGTAGCAATTGACACACCAGAAAACTTAGAAAACAAAGTAAGTAAAAACGATTGTATCTATGTTACAGTTGAAGATACAGAAGATAAAATGGCAAAAATAAAAGATAAGATACCTGAAATAAAGAAAGTAGAATTAGTTGAAAAAAATGAAGACAAAACAAAACAATATTTAATAGAAGCAGACAAAAATGTTGATTTAAGAAAGGAAATATTCTCTGAATGTGCTAAGGAAAATATAACAATATTTGAGATGAAAAAAGCAGATACAACATTAGAAGATGCTTTCATGAAATTAATCGAAGGAGGAAATAAATAATGTGGGCAATAATAAAGAAAGAATTTAAATCATATTTCTTTTCACCAGTAGGATATATTTTTATAGGTTTATTTTTATTGATGTTTAGTATATTTTTCTATGTAGATGTATTTTATTATCAAAGTACAAATTTTGAATATATATTTTATTCAGGAACTACAATATTAACATTTATTACACCAATACTTACAATGAGAACATTAGCAGAAGAGAAGAAATCAGGGACAGAGCAATTGTTATTAACATCACCAATGAGCATTACAAAAATAGTCTTAGGAAAATTTATATCAGCAGTATTGATAGTAATAATAACAGAGCTTTGTACATTTATGTATTTTGGAATATTAGCATATTTTGGATCACCTCACTTAACAACAGCATTAGCAACATTATTAGGTTTCCTACTACTTGCGATGAGTTATATATCATTTGGTGTACTTGCATCAAGTCTAGTTGAGAACCAAATTATAGCAGGAATAATAACAATAGGATTTTTCATATTATTATGGTTTTTACCAAACTTTAGTGATATATTTGCAAATTTTTCATTAATAAATTTGTTTACTAATTTCCCAGAAGGGCAAATTAATATAGCAGATACAGTAACATATATTACATTTACGATTGCATGTATATTATTAACAATAATAGTAATGCAAAGAAGAAAAAGTGCAAGATAAGGAGGTTAGTAAAATTGAAAGAAAAAGAAGAAAAGATAAAAAAAGAGAAAATGCCAAAGGAAAAAAAGGCTAAAAAAGAAAAAGTAAAAAAAGATAAAGAAACAAGTAAATTTGTTCAAAAAATAAAGAAAAAATGGTTAATCAACGGAACGAAAACGTTAATCTTAGTGTTATTAATAATAGTAGCATTTATAGCAATAAATGTATGGGTACAAAGTTTAGACTTAACACCAATAGATTTAACAGAAGAAAAATTATATACATTAACAGATGAAAGTAAAGAAAAAGTCAAGGATATAGATAAAGATGTAAATATCTATTTTGTGGGTTATTCAGATGATGATTCAAACTTATCATTAGCAAAACAATATAAAAATGCAAATGAGAGAATAACAGCAGAAGCAGTTAATGCAGAAAATAGACCAGATTTAGCAGAAAAATATGGAATAGAAACAGATTCAAGTGGAATAATTGTTGAATGTGGAGATCATTCAAAAGTATTAACAGAAGATGACTTATATACATATGATAGTTCATCATATGAACAAGTAAGTATAGCTGAAGAAAAACTAACAAGTGCAATATTATCAGTTACAGCAGATAAAATACCAAAAGTGTATTTCTTAAAAGGATATAGTGACTTTTCATTAGATCAAAATATGTATTATTTAAGTATATATCTAGAAAATGAAATAATGGAAGTAAATACATTAAATATATTATCAACAGGAAATGTGCCAGATGATTGTGATACATTAGTAATTACTTCGCCAATAAAAGATTTTGATGATGTAGCAACAACAGCTATTACAGACTATATAAATAAAGGCGGAAATATATTGTGGTTAAATGCTGCAATGGCAACATCAGTTGACTTACCAAATGTCAATAAAATTTTAGCATTATATGGAGTAGAACCTTTTGAAGTGGGAATCATAAGAGAAACAGATACATCAAAAATGATATCTGGATCACCAGACTTAATAATACCAAACTTAGGATATTCTGAAATAACAGAAGATTTATATAGTGAAGGATTAATATTTGCAAATCCAACAAAAATAAATATAGATGAAGATGCATTAGCAGGACTTAATGTTGAACAAACTAATATATTAACAACAAGTGAAAATTCATATTTTAGAAACAATTTTAATAATAGTTCAGATTCACCAGCAGAAGGAGAAGAAACAGCCTCATTTGTAGTAGGTGCACAATTAGAAAAAACAGTACAAGAAGCAACATCTACAGAAGTAACAGAGGAAACAACTGAAGGTGTAGAACCAACAGAAGGTACACCAGAAATAACATCAACATTAATAATATATGGAGAGAATTCATTTGCCTCTGACTATACATTAACTCAAAATTCTCAATATCCATTAATAGAGCTTGCATATAATAAAGATTTAGTTTTAAATTCATTAGCATATTTGACCGATAGAGAACAAGATATAACGGCGAGAAAAACTACATCAACTGTAACATATACAGCAACAGAACAACAAGACACAATTGTAAGAATTATAATATTTGCAGTTCCAGCAGTTATAATTTTAGTTGGATTAATTGTATGGCAAAAGAGAAGAAGAAAAAAATAGTGTCGATGGAGACGGAGATTTTGGTGTCAATGGGGACGGAGATTTTGACAACATTGTTAATGACAATGTTGTCAAAATCTCCGTCCCCATTGACACCAAAATCTCCGTCTCCATTAACACCCATTGACATAGAATAAAATAAAAAATTCTTCATAAAATAATACAAGATTAAAAAGTATTACATATTAAGGAGAATTATGTTAAAAAGAATTTTTAAAGGATTATTTGTAATAATAGGAACCCTTATAGGAGCCGGTTTTGCATCTGGGCAAGAGATATACATCTTTTTTTATAAATATGGTGTCAAAGGAATTATAGGAATAACAATTTCTAGCTTATTAATAGGGATAACAGTATATAAAGTCTTAGAAATAAGTAGAAAAAAAGAAACAAAAAATTATAAAGAATTCTTAAGTATTTTAGTAAAGAATGAAAGACAGTTAAACATATTTAATACAGTAATAAATATATTTATACTAATCACTTTTTTTATAATGATAGCAGGATTTGGAGCATATTTTGAACAACAACTTGGAATTAACAGTTTAATAGGAAGTACAATATTGGCAATGATTTGCTATTTTATATTTTTAAAAGATGTAACAGGATTAATAAAAGTAAATCAATTAATAGTACCAATACTAATAGGAGGGCTGATAATAGTAGGGATAAATGTAATAGATTTTACAAGAATTCCTCAAATATCAAAATATGTATTACAAAATTCAAGTTGGAAATGGATTTTAGATAGTATATTATATGGTAGTTACAATACTATATTGTTAATACCAGTGCTGATAGCTTTAAAGAATGTTATCAAAGGAAAAAAGGAAAGTGTTATTGTATCAATATTAACAGTAATTCTTGTGATTTTGTTATCATTAATAATATTTCTTATGTTATCAAAAATAGATGTAAACATAGAAAATTTAGAGATGCCAACAGTATATGTAGTTTCAAAAATATCTAGTATTTTTAAGTATGTATATGGTTTTATAATATTAAGTTCAATCCTTACAACAAGTGTATCTTTAGGAACAAGCTTTTTAGAAAATGTTGCAAAGAATAAAAATAGTTATAAGAAATATGCTATTCTAATATGTATAAGTGCAGTATTTGTATCTAAAATAGGATTTTCAAACCTAGTAAATTTATTATATCCAATATTCGGATATATAGGTTTAATACAAGTTATTAGAATAGTGGAACGTTAGGGACGTGCTAAAATGTGTCAATTGGTGTCAATGGGTGTCAATGGGGACGGAGATTTTTGTGTCAATGGGGACGGAGATTTTGACAACATTGTCATTAACAATGTTGTCAAAAT
>CAKNJL010000092.1 GCA_930982035.1 uncultured Clostridium sp. | reverse complement strand
GTTTTTGTACATTTTTATTTTTGATTTTTTGTTCATTTATATATTGACATTTATACTTAAAAAATAGAGTAGACTATCAGTCTACTAAAATTGTCTACTTTTTATTAATTTTTTCCTCTAAATCTTCTCGCACGAAAATCGATTTTAAGCCACTTAAAGTTGAAAATAGAGTAGCTTTACCTTATTCTTAAGTAAAACCACTCTATTTTATAACGCACTCCTTTTGGCGCATACGAATATGCTCCTTAGGAGGTCGTTTGTCGATAAAATTAACAAATTCCCCCCTCAAACGATTACCTATGGTACTCATTCTTCTGTACCGTATATCATTCAATATTGCTTTAGCATTTTGGTCTGGCATTCCAAATCTTTGTGATAAATATCTAAGAGATGCTGCTAATTCGCCGTCAGGCCCTCCATATTGTGATATGATTACCTTTGCAAGTCTTGGGTCTGTACATTTAATATTAATTGGGTATTGTAACATTTTATTATATGTCCACATTTAAAAATTCCCCCTTTCCCATGGCCATGGTTCTTCAAGCCATCTCCATTTATTGCATGGATAATTAATAGTCAAAGGTCCATATACTTTTTGATATTTATCCTTTAATTCTTTTACTTCCTTACAATATTTTCTATGCAAACAAAGTGCTTTTTGGTCATTTGGATGCGTATCTAAATACAAAGCTAATTCATTTATAGCAAACTCATAACATCTAATTTGTTGTGCCATTTCCATTCTTTCATCACAATCTACTGTTCTTTCAGTTTCTGGCATTTCATTACAGTTACATGAACATGTCATTTCTTCTTGGCAGTCATAATTTCTATACTCTCTTATTGACATTTGTTGCACCCCTTTCCTATTTTATTGGTCATAGCAATATAATTTATTTCTTCCATTGATTGACCTGGTGAATACGGACTTACTAATTCAGGGAAAATAGTACCCATTTTTAGTCCTACACATGGTTTAAATGTCCTATCCATATATTGAATTGGAACATAACTTTGTGCTAGCATTGGATTTTCTGGAAATACACTTTGTTCTTCGTCAAATCCACAATCACAACTATTAGAATTTTCTTCATATGAAACCACATTATTACATTTTGTTTCCATTATCTCATTTTGCATTTCACATGATGAATTATTTGAATAATTATTATTCATACAATAGCATTTTCTTCTACTAAACATATTAAAATTCCTCCTTTTGTTACATTATATGTTTGTTAACAAAAAAGGTTTACATATTGTAGGTTTTTTTGATAGCAAAAACGACATATCATATTCTTATCTCTAAATATGATATGTCGTTTTTATTATTTATAATATTATTAAAAATGTGTACCGAAATTTTATTTTCTATAATATTTTATAGTTATTAAACAATAGCTACTCCACCAATAACTTTGTTTTCTGTTGCATCTGGTAATATTTTTGGTCCTCCTGCAAGAACAACTTTATCACCTTTTTCTAATATACCTTCTTCTTCTAATTTAGCAATTCCTTTTTGAATTGTATCTTCAATTGTTTTTCCATCTTTAATTAGAATTGGTGTTACATTCCATGCAACTGATAATTGATAATATGTTGATTCATTATCTGCTATAGCAAATATAGGACAACCTGGTCCCATACCAGAAATTAATCTAACTGAATCTCCTTTATGTGTATATGCTACAATAGCATCTGCTTTAACTTGTTGTGCTGTTACACATGTAGTATAAGCAATATTTTTTTCTAAATCTTCTGAATCGATTTTTGTAAAATCTTTTTTATGGAATCTCTTCCAATAGTTAACAGTTCCTTCGATTGCTTTTGATATTTTAACCATTGTTTCTACACATTCAACTGGATATTTACCCATAGCACATTCTCCAGAAAGCATAATACAACTTGTAAGATCATATACTGCATTTGCAACATCACTAACTTCTGCTCTTGTTGGTCTTGGATTAGAAGTCATTGATTCTAACATTTGTGTGGCTGTTACAACTGGTTTACCAACTTGATTACATCTTTTAATAAAGTGTTTTTGAACAATTGGAACTTGTTCCATTGGTATTTCAACACCCATATCTCCACGAGCTACCATGATACCATCTGATATTGCTAAGATTTCTTCAAAATTATCAATACCTTCTTGGCTTTCAATTTTTGATATGATTTTGATGTGTTCTCCACCATTTGCTTTTAATAAATCTTTTATTTCTTGAACATCTGATGCTCTTCTTACAAATGAAGCTGCAATAAAATCAAATCCTGCTTTAATTCCATTTGTAATATCATCAATGTCTTTTTGTGCTAATGCTGGTAAGTTTAATTTTAATCCTGGAACATTCATTGTTTTTCTGCTTCCTAATCTTGCTGTGTTTAAAGCTTTACATTTAATGTCTTTTCCAACTATTTCTACAACTTGAAATTCTAACGCACCATCATCAACTAATATTTTAGCTCCTGGTTTTACATCTTGATATAAATTTTTGTAACTAATTGTTGTTTTTGTTTCATTTCCGATAATGTCATCATAAACAAATGTAAATTCTTGTCCTTCTTTTATAGTTACTTTTTCATCTCCTGATTCTAATTTTCCTGTTCTGATTTCAGGTCCTTTTGTGTCTAATAATAAAGCAACTGGTTTATTTAATTTTTCTCTTACTTTTTTTATTGTTGCTATTTTTTCTGCGTTTTCTTCATATCCTCCATGTGAAAAGTTGATTCTAGCTACATTTAGTCCTGCTTTAACTAAATTTGTAAACATTTCTTCACTTTCACTTGCTGGTCCTATTGTACCAATGATATTTGTTTTTCTTAAAACTTCTTTCATTTTCTATTCCTCCCTTATTATCTTAAAAACCAGAGCTTATTATATCACACTATATTAATGATTTTCAACATTTTTATGTAATTTTTTTGCAATTAATGCTTTTATATTTATTCCTTGCTCTGAAAACATCTTTTCATGCTCTGTTTCTATATTTTTCCCAAATATATTTTCTTTATGCAAATCATAGGTTTTATTTAAAACTTCAAAACCTGCTTCTTCTAAATATATCAAACTTGAATTAAATAAATCATCATCATCTGTTTTAAAATATATCTCTCCATTGTCTTTTAAAAACTCTCTATAT
This sequence comes from uncultured Clostridium sp., assembly GCA_930982035.1. Classification (GTDB taxonomy): domain Bacteria; phylum Bacillota; class Clostridia; order TANB77; family CAG-508; genus CAG-269. The sequence continues at coordinate 1,713 of CAKNJL010000092.1, read as the reverse complement.
TTTTCTAATTGTCTTGTATGTGTTAGTCTTTTCTTTCTGTGCTTTCCTTTTGGCCATGGATTGCAAAAATTGATATAAATTCTTTCTATTTCATCTTTTGAGTCTAAAATTAATAGAATTCTTTCTATATCAAACCTTGTTAATACTATATTTTTAGGCTCTATATTTTTCTCTTTATACTTTGCTTCTACATTTCTTTTTGCTAATCCTAACATTGCATCTATTAAATCTATTGCTATATAGTTTATATTCAAATTTTCAGATGCTAATTCTGATATAAATTGTCCCTTTCCACAGCCTAGTTCTAAGTGTATAGGGTTATCGTTTTTAAAGTATTCTTTCCATTTTCCTTTCATTTCTTCTGGATTGTCTATATAAAAACTACTTGCTTCTAATTCTGGTCTTGCCCATTTTTTGTAACGTATTCTCATTTCTACCTTCCTTTTTGTCCATTTTTGTCCATTTGGACCAGGTCCGTTTGGACATTTATATTATATTCGACTCTGAATTTTCTGTCAATACTAATTTTTCTTGCCATTTTAAGATATTATTTGGAAAAACTTGATTTTTCTTTTTAAAATAGAATATTTTATTTTCACTTTGATCCTAAGTAACTTAAAGTTTTATATTGTTTCCTATATAATAGAAAAAGCAAAGCTTATAACTTTGCTTATATCACTCTTATGTATTTTTTTTCTAATCAGAAAGACCTGTTCCAAAATACCCAAACAAATTGTTTTCGTTATATTTTACTCCATAAGAAGTTAATGCTTCTTTAAATTTTGATTCACTTGTATATTCTACTCCATTATATACTATATTTTTTAAATATGAACATCCATCAAATACCGAACCATTTATCTCTTTTAAACTATTTGTTAATACTATTCTTTCTACTGTTGTAGTATCATAACCACTTCCATTTGCATCACCATCTGCATATAATTTCTCTACTGTATTTGGATAAATAATTGTCTTTACATTTGGGAAGTGTCCATGTCCCCACGTATCTCCACTATTAATTTTTAAACTTACTTCTATTACTGTATATTTCTCTCCTTGGATTCCATCTGGTATATTTTTACCGTCTACTTCGTATGGTACAACCAATACTCCTTCTTTCACTATTACATCATTATCATATTTTATCTCATAATTTGAATCTGTTTCGACATTACAATATTCTTCTTTTATCCCAGTTATTTTTACAGTTCTTTCTGATAAACTATCCATTCCTGTTGCTCCTATTGCCCCGTCATTTATTATTTCATACTCAAACAAATCCTCTGGTGCTATTTTTCCTTCTAATCCTTTTTCACTATAAATCCCATCATAACTTCCAAATTCTCCTACTGATAAATCAATGTTCACCCCAACTTTTACTCCATCATCTTCAAATATGATATATGTTGGAAATGTATTTCCCTGTGCTATTACATTTTCTATATTATTATCTTCCATTACTTGGTTTGCAATTAGTTCTGGTGTTATTTTACTTCTGTCTCCTAAATTTTCTGTTTGTAATCCTCCTATTGCTACGCTTACCATTTCTTCTGCTGTTGCTTGTGTTGTTTCTTCTTTTGCTTCTGTTGTTTTTGTTAAAACTCCGGTTATTACCAGTTAAAGTTGCAATTGTGACTCCTGCCAAAATTAGTAATACAATAATGTTTAGTATGTTATCGATGGTTGGGCTGTAAAAAATCAGACTGAAAT
>CAKNJL010000091.1 GCA_930982035.1 uncultured Clostridium sp. | reverse complement strand
TGTTATTCAACGTATTAGAGAGTTTTACTTTTTAAAAAGTGTTTAAGTTGAGATTTTAATACTTTATCATTATACCACAAGAAAATAAAATTAAAACAAATTTTACAAATTATTTCAAAAATATTGTAAAAAAATAAAAGTTTAATGTATAATGAATTTGTAAAAAAAAGAAGGAGGTAATCTTTATGATTTCAGTTAAAAATTTATTTGATAATGATGATGTAAAAATTATTGAAAGAAAAGGAAATATTTCAGTAATCGAATTTCAAAGAGATGTAAGTGTTAATAAAATTACAGCTATGTCAGAATATTATGCAGCAAAAATGAATGTTAGAAGAAGACAAGTAGTTATCCAATTACAAGGTGATGAATATATAACAAGTGCTGGAGCAATGCAATGGATGGCTGGTAATATTGAATCTAAAACAAATGTAAAAGGTGTTGGAGATTTTCTTGGAAAAGCAATAAAAGGAAGTGTAACAAGCGAATCAACTGTAAAACCTAAATATCATGGAACAGGATTATTGGCATTAGAACCAACATATAACTATATTTTATTAGAAGATGTTGGAGCTTGGAATGGAAGTATTGTCTTAGAAGATGGACTATTTTTAGCATGTGAAGCAAGTTTAAATAATAATGTTGTAATGAGAAGTAATTTATCATCAGCAATGTTAGGAGGAGAAGGGTTATTTAATTTAAAATTATCAGGACAAGGAATTGCTGTTTTAGAAAGTCCAGTTCCAAGAGAAGAATTGATTGAAGTAGAATTGCAAAATGACCAAATAAAAATAGATGGAAATATGGCAATTGCATGGTCTGATTCTTTAGACTTTACAGTAGAAAAATCTACAAGAAGTTTAATAGGTTCAGCTGTTGCAGGTGAAGGATTTGTAAATGTATATAGAGGAACAGGAAAAATATTAATGTCACCAGTAAGACCAGAAGCAACAAACAATATTTTAAGATATAGTTCTAAATAAGTCACTATATAATGGTTTAAAAAATAATATGGGAGAATCATTGTAATTATAATATTTTCATTACAATGATTCTATATATTTATTTTACAATAACCATTATATATTAATCTAGATAATATTTTACAAATATAAAATGATTAGCTTTAATGTTCATTAATTGGAGGAAAAAGTATGAATATGGGAATAGTTTTATTAATCCCGTTTTTAGGGACTACCTTAGGGTCTGCAATGGTCTTTTTTATGAAAAAATCTATACATAAAACAATAGAAAAATTATTAATAGGATTTGCAGGAGGTGTTATGATATCAGCTTCTTTTTGGTCACTATTAATGCCTTCAATGGAAATGGCAACCGAACAACATGAAATTTCATGGTTACCTGCAAGTATTGGTTTTCTATTAGGAATTTTTTTCTTATTAATTTTAGATAGTATAATACCACATTTACATTTACATGCAGATAAACCAGAAGGAATTAAGGCTAAAATAAAAGAATCTACAATGCTTATTTTTGCTGTTACACTCCATAATATTCCAGAAGGGATGGCAATGGGAGTAACATTAGCAGGAGCTATGATAGGAAATGTAGGAATTAGTCTAGTAGGTGCATTAAGTTTGGCAATTGGTATAGCAATTCAAAACTTTCCAGAAGGTGCAATTATTTCAATGCCACTAAAAAGCCAAGGAATGTCTAAGTCAAAAGCATTTATCTATGGTACTTTATCAGGAATAGTAGAACCGATTTCAGCAGTTATAACTATATTGTTAACCAATGCAATTGTTCCAATATTACCATATTTGTTAGCTTTTGCGGCAGGGGCCATGATGTATGTGGTTGTAGAAGAATTGATTCCTGAATCACAAGAAGGAGAACATTCTAATATTGGAACTATAGGTGTAGCTATTGGATTTGTAATAATGATGATATTGGATGTAGCACTGGGATAGAAAATGCATTTAAATTACGAAGAGGGGAAATGTATGAAAAAACATAGTGAATTAATAGAAAAAGAAATGAAAAAAACATTCCCATTATATATAATAGGAATGTTTTTTCATGGAGTCACTACATATATAGAATTACTAATTGCACAAATTACAGGAAATATATTAGACTTAATATTACAAGGAAATATTTCTAAAGAAATTATAATGCAAGAAGTTTATAGATTAGTATATTAGTATATGGTGTATTTTTATTATATAAAGGAAGTATAACAGTAGGAGAATTAACTGTTTTTGTTACACTTATTGCAAGAATATTTAGTGATATAAAGAAAATAAAAAATATTACAAATGGAATAATTTACTTTAAACAAGCGGTTAATAGAATTGATAATATTATGTTACAAAAAGATTATGAAAGAGAAAACAAAGTAAATATTAAAGAAATAAATAAAATCGAAATAAAAAAATTAAATTATAAATATCCAACAAACAAAAAAAATACACTAAAAAATCTTAATTTTGAAATAAATAAAAATGAAAAGGTAGGAATTATAGGTCTATTTGGAAGTGGAAAAACTACACTTATGAATATTATTACAGGACTTTACGACATAGGAGAAAATCAAGTTTTTATAAATGATATTGATATAACAAAAATAAATAAATATGGTATATTTAATAATGTTAGTTATATCATGCAAAAAGATGTATTATTGAATGATACAATAAAAAATAATATCACATTAGAGAATGAATATAATGGAGAAGAAATAATTACAGCAACTAATAATGCTTGCATACTAGAAGATATATTTAAAATGGAACATGAATTTGACGAAATAGTTGGCGAAAAAGGTATAAAGTTATCAGGAGGACAAAAACAAAGAATTACAATAGCAAGAAATATTATTGCAGATAGAGATTTCATTATTTTAGATGATGTATTTTCTGCATTAGATGCAAAAACAGAAAAAGAAATTTTAGAAAATGTTATAAATATAAAAGATAAAACAATAATAATCATTGCTAACAAGATAACAGATATTATGAATTTAGATAAAATTTATTTAATGGTAAATGGCGAATTTGTAGATAAGGGAACACATGAAGAATTAATCAATAGAAATCAATTATATAAAGAAATGTATGAATATGAAATGGCAGGTGAGAGGATTGACTGATGTTGTAAAAAAATATAAAAAAGTAATTTTTTTAGTATTAATCTTTGTTATAGTAGTAAATATATTAAATATATTAGCACCATATCTATTAAAAATTATAATAGATAGATTTGCTGAAAACATGTTGATATCATCTGTTCTTTCAATTTTAATTGGATATATATTATTGAGAGTAGCAATAATTTTTATACAATATATAAAATATAAAACAACAAATAAATTATCAAATGATATGTTAGGAGATTTAAGGAATAAAATTTTTGATAAGTTGATTGTTATGAATATGAAGACATTTACAAAATTTCAATCTTCAGATTTATACACTAGGTTAACTGTAGATGCTGAAAATACAAAAACATTATTTTCAGATAATATACCAGTTATTATAAATGACTTCTTATATATTTTATTTATTGTAATAGCAATGATTATAATAGATATTAAATTATCTATTATTGGAATTACTTGCATTTTTATAATAGGATTATATTCATTTTTTATTGTTAAAAAATTAAAAAAGTTGCAAAAGATTACAACAATAAAAAGAGATTTAGAAAATCAACAATATTCAGAAAATTATAATAAAAGTAAGCTTACTAGATTTTTCTCATTAGAAAAGAAAAATATCAGTAAAATCAACAAATTATTAGATGAAGAATTGCAAAATAGATATAAATATATTACAGTAAATTCATTTTTATGGCCAGCAAGTGTATTGCTACAAGCAGTTGGGATTTATGTAATAATATATTATGTATTAAATATAGAAACATCTATATCACTAGGAACTGTATATATCTTTTTATACTATATAAAACAAGCATTTACACCACTAAAAGAAATGTTTGATCAGTTAGAAGAAATACAAAATGCACAAGTATCTTTGGAAAGAATAAATACTGTATTATCAGTAAAAGAAAAAGAAGATATAAAACAAGGACAAAAAATTCAAAAATTAGAAGGTAATATAGAATTTAAAAATGTCACATTTGCTTATGGAAAAAAAGAAGTATTAAATGATATTTCATTCAAAATCAATAAGGGAGAAAAAGTTGCTTTTATAGGGAAAACAGGAGCAGGTAAAACTACAATTACAAATATTTTAATGAGGTTATACCCTATAAAAAGTGGAGATGTCATATTAGATGGTTATAATATGAAAGACATATCTATAGAATCTGTTAGAAATAATATTACATATATTTCTCAAAATGCGTATGTATTTAAAGACACAATTCGAAGAAATATTTTATTAGAAAAACAAGACATATCAGATGAAGAAATTTTAAAAATCATGAAAGATATTGGTGCAATGCCATTATTGGATAGGCTAGAAAATGGATTAGATGAAATAGTAACAATAAATAAATTGTCAAAAGGAGAATTGCAAATTATTGCATTTATTAGAGCAATTGTTCATAAAGCTAATATTTATATTTTTGATGAGCCTACTTCTAATATTGATTTAAGAACAGAAAAAATGATTCAAAGTATTATTGATAAAATTTCAAAAACAAGTACAGTTATTATAATTGCACATAGATTAGCAACAATACAAAATGTAGATAAAATCTTGAAGGTGGAGAATGGAAAAGTTTCATATGTAAATTGAAACAAAATTCAAATAGTAATTTATAATAAAAACTAGTAATTTAGATAAAATATAAATATATTATAAAATTTAATAAAAAATGCTTGATTTTCACTACATTTTATCATATAATCTCAACTTAAACACTTTTTAAAAAGTAAAACTCTCTAATACGTTGAATA
>CAKNJL010000090.1 GCA_930982035.1 uncultured Clostridium sp. | reverse complement strand
CCCTCATTCTATAATTTTATACGAATTAAGTCAACATGTTATCGTATTTTATTTCGCTTTTTCTTAATTCTTATATTTTGCTATATTTAGCCTTTTATATCCATTTTTTATGTTCATAGATTCAAGTACTCTAAGAAAATATTTAAATTTCATTTTTATTGAAAATATTGAGTTTAGACTATTCCCTTCAGTTTTTTCAAAACTTTTTTTCTAAAAATTTTTTTCTACAGTTTTATATCTTTTTTTCTGAATTTTTATTGACATTACTATATTTCATTGATAGAATTCAGTTGTAAATATTTTCTTAGAGTACTTGACTTTACGAATTAATAATATGAAAAAAAGCAAAATAGAATTTTGTTAATTCTATTGAAAATAAAATATTTAATTTCACTTTGTGTTGTAAGACTAAGTAATTTCATAGTGTTTTATATACAATGCCAAGGAGACAATTAGTGACCTGTCCCTAATTGTCTCCTTCAATTTTTAATAATCTATTATATTTTGCTACTCTATCTGTTCTACATGGTGCCCCTGTTTTTATTTGCATACTATTTACTCCTACAGCAATATCTGCAATTGTAGTATCTTCTGTTTCTCCAGATCTATGAGAAATAATTGTTTTATATCCATTTTCTTTTGCCATTCTGATAGTATCTAATGTCTCTGTTAATGTCCCTATTTGATTCGGTTTTATTAAAATTGCATTTGCTACTTTTTTGTCTATTCCTCTTCTTAATCTAGACATATTTGTTACAAATAAATCATCTCCAACTAGTTGAATTTTATCTCCTAATTTTTCAGTTAATACTTGCCAATTGTCCCAATCTTCTTCTGCTAATCCATCTTCTATTGATACTATTGGATATTTATTACATAAATCTACTAGGTATTCTATCATTTCTTCATCACTTTTTAATATGTCTGTCTTCCAAAAATAATATCCATTTTTACCTATTTTCTTAGCTTCTTCTTTCATTTCTGTACTTGCTACATCTAATGCTAATACAATATCTTTTCCTGGCTCATATCCTGCTTTTTGTATTGCTTCAATAATTACATCTAAGGCCATTTCTTCATTTTCTAAATTTGGTGCAAATCCACCTTCATCTCCTACTCCTACATCAAATTCTTTCTCTTTTAATACCTTTTTTAATGTATGATATATTTCTGCACCTCTTCTTAGCCTTTCAGCAAATGTTATATTTCCTATTGGCATTATCATGAATTCTTGTATGCTTATATTATTTTCTGAATGTTTTCCTCCGTTTAAAATATTCATCATTGGAACTGGTAATTCTTTTGCATTTATTCCACCTATATATCTATATAACTCCATTCCTAATAAATTGCTTGCTGTTTTTGCAACTGCTAATGATACTCCTAATATTGCATTTGCACCTAAATTTGATTTATTTAATGTATCATCTAATTTTATCATTTCTTCATCTATTTTTCTTTGGTCAAATATGTCCATTCCTATTATTTTTTTACTTATTTTTTTGTTAACATTTTCTACTGCTTTTAGGCATCCTTTCCCATTATATCGATTTTTTTCTCCGTCACGTAATTCTACTGCCTCAAAACTTCCTGTAGATGCTCCTGATGGTACTGATGCAATCCCACATACTCCTTCTTCTGTTTCTACTTCTACTTGTAATGTAGGATTTCCTCTTGAATCCAATATTTCTATTGCCTCTACATTTTTTATTTTTGAAGTTTTCTTCATACCAAATACCTCCTCTTACTATAAATGAACGATTACCTCTCGATATCTTCATTTTAAATAGCTTTAATAGGTACATCAAAATGTACTAATATTATTATATACATTTTTTACAATCTGTTGAAAATTATACATCTTTTAGTATAAATTTTTACGTTTCAATTTATATATTATTAGTTTTAGATTTAACGAATTATTTAAACTGTAAATTGAAACATATAATATTCCTTATTTAATCAATTCACCAATTAAAGATTTTAACTTGCTTTTTTATTTCTTAATTCATAAGCATATTTTAATGTTACTTCATTTATTTCGCCTGAAGAAATTCTTGCAATTTCTTCTATTACTTCATTTTCTTTTAATAATTTAATTTGCGTTTTTGTTCTTTCTTCTTTTATTTTTTTACTTATAAAATAATTATAATCTGCTACTGCTGCAATATTTGGTAAATGTGAAATACACATAACTTGATGCTTTTGGGATATAGCTTTTAATTTTTCTGCTACAGAATTTGCAGCTTTTCCACTAATTCCTGTATCTATTTCATCAAATACTAACACTGGTATCATATCTGTATCTGCTAAAACTTTTTTTATTGCCAACATAGTTCTTGACATTTCTCCTCCTGACGCAATCTTTGATAATTCTTTTTCATCCTCTCCTAAGTTTGTAGTTATATAAAATTTTACGATGTCTTTTCCTGTTTTGAAAAATTCATTTTCTACATATTGCACTTTTACATTAATCTTTGCATTTTTCATTTCTAAATCTTCTAGTTCTTTATTTATATTATCACTTAATTTCTTAGAATATTCTATTCTTATTCCACTTATTCTTTTTGCTATTATATTCATCTCTTTTTCTATTTTTTCTAATTCCTTTTTTAACTTGTTATTATATTCTTCTAAATTTTCTATATGATTAATTTCATCTTTTATTTTATCTTTATATTCTAATATTTCTTTTATACTATTCCCATATTTTCTTTTTAATGTATGTATCATGTCTAATCTTTCTTCTACATTATTTCTTTCTTCTTCATCAAAATATATTTCTTCTCTATAATTGTTTATATCTCTAGCTAATTCCTGCAATTCATAATAAGAACTTTTTAAATTACTACTTACTTTTTCATATTTTTTATCTATATATTCTATTTTCTCTAAAGCTCGAATTGCCATGCTTAAACTATCAATTGTGTTTTCTGATAATACAGTATCTGCTTCATTCAAATTTTCTACTATTTTTTCTGAATTTAAAAATATTTTTCTTTTTTCTTCTAGTGTTTCTTCTTCATTTTCTTTTAGTTTATTCTCTTCTATTTCTTCTAGCTGATATCTTAGTAAATCCAACTTTCTTTGTCTTTCTTTATCATCTCCATAATTGTGTTTTAGTTCTTCTTTTATTTCTATGTATCGATTATATAATTCTCCATATCTTGCCTTATCCTCTCCTAAAATTTTCTTCCCTATAAATCCATCCAAATATTTTAAATGTAATTTACTGTCTAATAAATTTTGATTATCATTTTGCCCATGTATTTCTATAAAATTTTTCATGAACTCTTTCAATTCATTTACAGTCACCATTCTTCCATTTATCTTACACATGTTTTTTCCATTTAAATTTATTTCTCTGGTAATTATAATATTTCCATCTATGGCTTGCTCATTTTCTGGACAGTATAAACAAAGTTCAACAAAAGAATTTGTCTCTCCTTTTCTTATCATCTCTTTTGAAAATCTTCCTCCTGATATTATTTGAAGTGAATCTATTATTAGAGTTTTTCCAGCTCCTGTTTCTCCTGTCAAAACATTCAAACCTTTATTTAAATCTATACATAAATCTTCTATTATTCCTATATTTTTTATATGTAATGATGAAATCATAATAATTACCTCCAATTTCTTTTTATCTCTAAGTTTTAGAAAAATATTTATTTAATATATTCTTGTTTTTGCTATATAATTATATTTTTTGTATTTGAAAAAATGTTCGCCTTTATTGTACATACAATTTAAAAAATTGTCAATACTTTTTGCGAACATTTTTTCTTTTTTGTTTTATCTATAATTGCTTTCACATTAAAATCTATGAAAGTCAAAAGTTGTATAACTTTTTTAAAACTGTGAATTATAATTATCTATGCATTAGTAATATCTTTCCTATTTATGTTGTTTCAACATCCATATAATTTTACTATATTCTAAGATATATCCATCTATTAAGCTAGAAGTTGCATAAATATGATGTTCATCAGCCAATTTTTTTATTGCTATTGACTTTTGCAATAATGTTTCAAAATCTTTTAATATTTTGTCTAATACAATTTCTCCCTCTATTTTTGCATTTTGAGCTTCTTCAATACAAGTTTTTTCCAAATAATCTTTCATTGTTCCTAATGGTTGTTTGTCAAGAGACAATATATGCTCTGCAATTTCATCTATTTGTTCATTTATTTTATCATAATATTCTTCTAGTCTTTCATGTAATACGAAAAAGTTCTTTCCTTTAACATTCCAGTGATAATTTTGTAATTTTCTGTAAAACACATTTAAATCTGCAAGAAATTCATTTAATTTATTTACCATTTCTTCCATTTTCTTCACTCCAATCTTTTATATTATATATAAATTTTTTCCCTTTTTTTATTTTTTTATTCAACTAAATTACTAATAATTTTTATTTAATTACACATAATAAATTATATAAGTTTTCAATATAGCATTTTTTATTATTATTTAAAATAAAGGTCAAATTATTTTAGATATATAAGAAAATTTTGTATATCTATAAATTTAATTTAATAGGAGGTTTTGTTATGAATAGACCAGAATATATTTTAAATGAAATTAATAAGGGTATTAAAATGGGTATGGATTCAATCTCTTCTATTGCTGAAAAAGTAACAGATGATAAATTAAAAGATGATTTACAATTTGAATACAACAAATATAATGAAATCTTAAATGATGTAAATGCAGAACTTGGAAAATATGAAGAATTTCCTAAGGAACTTAACCCTGCTCAAAAGATGATGGGTTGGTTTGATATCCAAATTAGTACTATGACAGATGATTCAGACTCTAAAATCGCTGAAATGTTAATAAAAGGAACAAATATGGGAATTATAGAAGGTGTTAAATTGTTAAATAATAATCCTGAAACAACTGATAATATAAAGAATATTTTAACAAATTTTATTCAATTCCAAGAAAATAATGTAGAAAAATTAAAGAAATATTTGTAGGAAATTGGGGACGTGTCAAAATGGACAAAAAATGGTCAAAAGGGACAGGTCATG
>CAKNJL010000089.1 GCA_930982035.1 uncultured Clostridium sp. | reverse complement strand
AAGTGGCAACAAAAATTATAAATTTGGTAAAGTAAGTGAGAGACAAATTACAATTGCACTAAACAGCTGTCGCAGTGGTCGTTTAAGTTAGTATAACACTAAATAGGAAAATTTGCTACTAATTTGAGAATAAAACTTGTAAGTATTGAAATATAAGCAAAAACTCTTTAAAATAGATATTATGTAGATTATGTCTACAAATATTTATTGAAAGGAGTTTTTTTGATGTGTAATGAAGAAATACTAAAACACATGAAAGAAGACATGACATTTAGAGGTTTAGCAGAAAGAACAAAAAAATCATATATCTGGCGAGTTAGTAGGTATATGAATTTTCACAAAGGAAAAGATATTGAAAAATTAACAGAAGATGATATTCGAGATTTCTTAAAGTATCTAGTTGAAGAATGTAAAAACAAAAGACGCGATGTAAACACTTACAATAGTGCAATACGATTTATGTATGGTACAACTTTAAATAAAGTGTTGAATTTAAAAAGAATACCATTGTTTAAAATACAAAAGAATAAGCCAGAAATGTTTACAAAGGAAGAATTAAAAAGATTCTTTAAAGTTTGTGAGAATGAAAGATTGCGGTTTAAAATATAAAGCTATGTTTATGACAGTATATGGTGGAGGGCTTAGAATATCGGAACTGTGCAATTTAAGAATACAAGATATTGATAGTAAAAATATGAGAATATTAGTACGAGAAGGAAAAGAAAGCAAATACAGATACACTTTGTTATCACAAACAAATCTTGATATTCTAAGAGAATATTTTAAAGTATATCGACCAAATCACAAGGAAAACTACTTGTTCATTTCTCAACAAACAAACGATAAATATACTGTATCAGGACCAGAAATAGCATTTAGAGAAATCAGGAAAAAAGCTGGAATAAAAAGAAAAGTAACAGTACATGGACTAAGGCATAATTTTGCTACAGATTTAATAGAAAACGGATTAGATATATTGCATTTACAAAAGTTACTTGGACATTCTGGAATAAGGTCAACGATGGAATATCTGCATCTTGCAAATGTAGAAAAAGATATTGTAAGTCCATTAGATAGATTGTATGGGTCAGGTGATGAAAATGCCTGAGTTACAAAATATACTAGAACAATATGGGAAACAATATAAAGAGAAACACAATTTACCAATATATGTTAAGAAGACATTAAATGCAATAGAAAAATGTAGAACAGCAGAGCTTGGAGCACATGAAGATGTATGCGACCATTGTGGACATAAGAAAATTAGTTACAATTCTTGTAGAAATAGACATTGCCCTAAATGTCAACTATCTGCAAAAGAAAAGTGGATATACAATCAAAAGTTTAATGTACTAAATGTAAAATACTTTCATGTAGTATTTACAATACCAGATATATTAAATAAAGTTGTATATTACAATCAAACAAAAATGTATAATATAATGTTTAAAGCAGTATCCGAAACATTACAAGAATTAGCAAATGATAAAAAATATTTAGGTGCTCAAATAGGATTTACTAGCATACTTCATACATGGGGACAAAATTTAAAGGATCACCCACATATACATTGTATAGTACCAGCTGGAGGACTTGATAGTTTAGGAAAATGGAGAAATAGTAAGAAGAAATTTTTCATACCTATAAAAGTATTATCAAAAGTATTTAGAGGAAAATTAATATATTACATGAAACAAGAAAAGCTGGATTTTCCTAAAGAAATTAAAGAGCTAAATATAATCCAAGAATATGATAATTTCATATCATCATTGTATTCTAAAGATTGGATTGTATATTGTAAGCCACCATTTAAAAATGCAAATAGTGTAATAGAATATTTAGGTAGATATACTCATAGAGTAGCAATTTCAAACAATAGAATACTTAACATAGATAACGGAAAAGTAACTTTTAAATGGCGAGATTATAGAGATAAAAATAAGATGAAAACAATGGTATTAGATGCAGATGAATTTATTAGAAGATTCATATTACACATATTACCACCTAGATTTATGAAGATACGACATTTTGGGTTATTAGGAAATAGAAATAAAACAAAAAAATTAACACTTTGTAAATCCCTCACAAATACAAAAGTGTTAACTAAAGAAAATATTTCCCCTCTCGAAATATTAAAGAAAGTGTCTGGAAAAGATTTTAATTTATGTCCAGTTTGTGGAATTGGACATTTAATAAGACCTAGTCCAGCATAATAATTTACAATTTCATACCCTCTTAAAAATTACCTCTTTATTGGAGAGGGGGGTTCTATGTCTATTTTACTAAAATTTCATATAAATTTCAACTTGTAAATTGATATATTTAGGAAAGTGTAGTAAAATAAGAAAAAAAGAATAAGAGATAAAGTTTAAAAACTCCATAGACAGTCCGCAGTTTGTGCAATTAAACTAAACGAACTAAGTTCTAATTGCTAAGAGCTTCTAGTGGAGTTTTTCTCTGAACTTAGTTCGTTTAATTTCTTATTCATTTGTGTTTTAGATATATTTATGATAAAATATGATTATTAAATTCTTGAAACTCAATAAAAAGTAATCTGAGAAAGGAAAATGTATATGAGTTTGTTTGAAATTATTATTACTTTGCTAATTCCTTTAGGAGCAATAATTTGGGGCATTTGTATTTATTTTCAAAAAGGTACTTGGCTTCTTGCTGGGTGGAATACAATGTCAAAGGAAAAGAAGAATACTTATAATGAAAAAAATATATGTCGATTATATGGAAAATGTGTTGCAGTTTGTGGAATAGGTTTTTTTCTGTTATTATATGGTAGCTTCAACTATAATGATATTATCCTATTAACTGGTATTGGAATCGTTGCTTTAATGATTATTTTGACAATTATTGTACCAATGTTAAATCCAAAAAAATATCGTAAATAAGATTAGATGATTTGTATACAGATTACAATTTATTGAGTAATAACACAACAGGAGAGTAAATATTTTATTCTCCTGTTTGTGTTACAAATTACAATTTTGATGTGAATACAAAAATATGTTTAAAGGAGTAAATGTATAATACTAACATGAGTAGAACGCAAAAAATATTTGTGAAACACTACACAAAATAAAAAAATATGATACAATACGTGTAGTGTTGTTTAAAATTGGATAAATTTAGCAACAAAATAATCTATTTACATAAAAAACAAACTGAAATTTCTGGCACAATTCGTTCAACAAAGAACCATAAAGAACAATAATTAAAATGATTAATATAGAAAAAAAGTAAACCATAATCTTTTTATAAATATTATAAAAAGATTATGGTTTACTTTTTTTAGATATCAACAAAACTATACAAATATAGATTGTATATTGTTAAAGTTTAAAATTTAGAAGAAAATAATTGCTGTCTAAAACAAAAAATATTTTAAAAGTTTAATATCAATGAATTAAAACTAAATAAAAGTTTATAATAAATGATATAATTTATAAAAAAAATTAAACTAATTGTCGGAAAAAAATTGATTTTGTCCTACAATTAATAAAATATATGTCTATAAAACCAAAGAAGTAAAAAATGCAAATATATATGGAAGAAAATAGAAAAGCATGATATAATATGGAAGTAAAAAATATAAAGGAGAAAATCAATGGAAGGTTCTAAAATTAATTCTATATTAACTATTGAATATATGTGTAATGAAAAAGAAAATCAATTTTTTGATAGAAAAAGTGCTAAAAAAGATATAAAAGAGTTGGCAAATCATATAGCCGGATTTGCTAATGCTAGTGGTGGAACTTTAGTTATAGGAATTTCAGATGATGGAAAGTTAGAGGGATTTGAAGAATGTCCTGAAAAGTATAATAAATTTTTAAAGATTACTTCTGGAGATTATCTAAAAACTATGCCTAAATTTGAAAACGAAACAATAAACATAATAAATTACAAAGGTAATAAAGACAAGATTTTATTAATACACATTAGTCCTAGTATAAATACTTTAATAAGGAATGTAAAAGACGAAGTATATTTAAGACAAGGAGACTCAACAAATAAATTATCTTCTGAACAGGTTAAAATAATAGAATTAGATAGACATGAAATATCATTTGAGGAACAATTAAATACGAGGTCAAGTGTAAATGATATAGATTTAGATATGGTGGAAATATATAAAAATGCAATAAATGCAGATGAACAAGATTTAATAGATATTTTACGCGCTAGAAGATTTCTAATAAAAGATGATATAACAAAAAAAGAATGCCTTACTAATGCAGGAACGCTACTTTTTGCAAAAGATCCATCATTATTTTTTCCAACTGCTAGAGTTAGAGTAATAAAATTTGAAGGTAAAGAAATGCAGACAGGAGCAGATTTAAATATAGTAAAGGACAAAACTTTTGCTATGCCATTATATAAACAAATTAAAGAATCTCAAAAATTTGTAGATACACAACTTAGAGAATTTACACATTTAGGTACTGATGGTGAATTCGTAACAGTACCTGAATATCCTAAATTTGCGTGGGAAGAACGGAATAACTAATGCTGTAACTCATAGAAACTATGCAATTAGTGGGGAGCATACAAAAATATTTATTTATGATGACAGAATGGAAATTGTAAGTCCAGGTGATTTACCAGGAATTGTTACTATAAATAATATTAAAGAAAAACGTTATGCACGTAATCCTATAATATCAAGAACATTAACGGAACTTGGAGTTGTTAGGGAATTAAATGAAGGTGTTTCAAGAATTTATAGGGAAATGAGCGAATTTTTTCTTGAAGATCCAATATACATAGAAGAAAAAGGTGTTTCATTAAAGTTAATATTAAAAAACAATATAGTAATGAGAAGTAAAAGAAAAAATGAATTATTGTTAAAAAATACAAAAATTAATTCTGTATGGAATAATTTAAATGCAATGGAACAAAAGGTATTACAAATTATATTTGATAAAGGAGATGTTAAACCTTCTCAAATATGTGAAATTATAAATAGGGATAAAAGAACTGTTCAAAGAGTATTAAAGAATTTAGTTGAGAACAATCTGATAGAATGGTTTGGAACATCTATTAAAGTGGATTTAGGTCAAGTTTTTAGACACATTTTTCTACGAATTTTTATAAATT
>CAKNJL010000088.1 GCA_930982035.1 uncultured Clostridium sp. | reverse complement strand
GTCCCTCAATTCCCTTTTCCAAGGACCGTCACCTAATCCCCTTTTTCACGTCTCTTCCACTTTTCTTTTTTTAATTCTTTATATCTAATATAGTCATCAATTAATATCTTTATAACAGCTATTACAGGTACAGCTAAGAACATTCCTAGTATTCCAAAATATGCTCCTCCAAAAGTTACTGCAAATAATACTAATAATGGACTTATTTTTAATGATTTTCCTACAATTTTTGGATTTATAATATTTGCATCTATTTGTTGTAATATAATAACAACAATCAACATCCAAATTGCCTGTGATAGCCCTCCTGTAATTAATGTAACTATTGCTGAAATGGCTGTTGCCACTATTGCTCCTACATATGGTATCATATTAAATATTCCTATAAAGAATCCTAATAGTGGCGCATATCTTACTCCCATTATTGTAAGTGCTATTGATACCAATATTCCAACTACAATTCCATCTAGAAATTGGCTTGCTATAAATTTAAAGAAAATTTCGTTTGAATTATTGAAATATTTATCTAAATTTCTATATACACGTTCTTTAAAAATTGCACCTGCAAATCTTTTTGCAAAACCTAATATTTTCTTTCTATCTACTAATATGTATATTGATACTATTATTGCTATAAATATATCTACAATACTAAATATCGCACTTACTGCATTTACTAAATATCCTATAATTTGTCCTATATCTAAATATTGTTTTACATCTATATTTTGCAAATTTTGTATTTCATCTTGTACAATTTGGCTTTTTAATATTGAATCTTCTGGTAAGTTATTATATGTATTTATAATTTGTTCATAATAGTGTGGTATGCTACTTATAAATTCTGTTATACTTTCCCAGACAATTGGTAATATTACTGAAAATAGTATTGCTATTGCTAATATTATAATGATATATACTGTTATAACGCTTAATATTCGCGCTTTATTGGCTATAAATTTTATTTTTGTTTTTCTATACCACTCTTCAAATTTTCTTGATGGCATATATAATAAATATGCTATAAATATACCTATCAAAAATGGACTTATTACTCCAAAGAATGTATTAAGTACCCCCATAACACTTTGATAATTATCCAATATTTTATAGATACATATTAATGCTAAACCAAGCAAAAACCAGTATGTCCACTTTTTCCAAGCATTTTTTATTTCTTTCATCTAATTCCTCCTAATTATACTATAAATATATATTATTTTCTCATCTTTCGTATTAAGTCAAGAAATTTGCAAAATATTAATATTATTTTATAATCTATAATTTGTAACATTACTTTAAATTATTTATTAGAAAATACTATTAAGCTTTTTCATACTGAACTGTACTAAAACAATACTATAAATTATAATTTTGAATCATTATTATATCTCTATTACTAATCCTACTGGACAGTGGTCACTACCCATTACTTCTGGATATATAAGTGCATCTTTTATTTTTTCTTTGATATTGTTTGAAACTATAAAATAATCAATTCTCCATCCTACATTTTTTTCTCTTGCTTTTCCCATATATGACCACCAACTATAACTATCAGTTTTATCTGGGTACAAATATCTAAAAGAATCTGTAAAACCTGCATCCAATAATTCTGTCATTTTTCCTCTTTCTTCATCTGTAAATCCTGCATTTCCTCTATTTGATTTAGGATTTTTCAAATCGATTTCATTATGTGCCACATTTAAATCCCCACACATAATAACTGGTTTCTTTTTATTTAGTTTTAATAAATATTTTCTTATTTCATCTTCCCATATTTGTCTATAATCTAGTCTTTCTAATCCTCTTTTTGCATTTGGAGTATATATATTTACCATATAAAAATCTTCGAATTCTAATGTAATTACTCTTCCCTCTTTATCATGTTCTTCTATTCCTATACCATAACTTACACTTATTGGCTCTTTTTTAGTAAATATTGCTGTTCCTGAATATCCTTTTCTTTCTGCACTATTCCAATATGATTTATATCCTTCGAACTCTAAATCAATTTGACCTGGTTGACATTTTGTTTCTTGTACACAAAAAATATCTGCATTTATTTCTTCAAAAAAATTTGTAAATCCTTTATTTACACATGCACGAATTCCATTTACATTCCACGATATTAATTTCATTTATTTTCAATCCTTTCTAATCAATCTCAAAACTTAACTTTGGGTAATTATTTTTCAAACCCCAATGCAACTTTCATTTTGTGAGAACTTTTCTCTCCTTTTCTAATTTAACTATATACATTTAGATTCTCAAAAAATGTGAAGATTGTGGATACAAAAAATCACATAGTAATTTTTCTGTAAACTTTGATTGATGCTTTTTTCTCCGTCCCCAAATCATTAAAAATGTACTAGGATAAAATTCCTAGTACATTATACTATATGTTTACTTAATTTACAACACTTACATTTAAATATCTAACACCCCATGCAAGAGCTTCTGCATGTGAATTTACAAAGATGTCTATTTTATTTCCATTAACTGCTCCACCTCTGTCTTCAACTGTATAAACGTGTCCACCAATATTTAATTTTGTTCCAAATGCGAACTTGCTAGATGCTGCAACTGTTCTTCCTGCTGTCGCTGTTGTTCCTGATGCTGTTCTTCCTGTTGCTTTACCACAACATTTGCTACATGGGCAATATGCTGTTATTTTATATACAGTTCCTCCTGCAGATGATGAGCTTGATGTTCTTGGTAGTGTTGAACTTCTTGAAGTTGCTTTCTTTTGTACTTGAATTATTTTGTTTACTGGTTCTTGTACAACAACCTCTGATATTACTGACTTTTCAATTTCTACATCATTTTGATATTTTACTTTATATGTTACTTCTTTTATTCCATCTTTTCCTTCTTGTACAACTTTATTAGTTGTTTCTGTTGATGTTCCTGTTGTATTTTTTGTGATTGTTTCATAAGGTATTGCTACTTGTTCTACAACTATTTTCTCTGTTATTGGCGCATAATTTTCTAATAATTGATTTAATGAAGTTTCTATACCTTCTTCTGATATTTTTGCTATTTGAACTTCATTATATGATTTATCAGTTATTTTTATTGTATCTCCTGATGATATTTCACTATCTAAATCAGGTATTGTCTTCTGGTCTTCATTTAATATGATATTATTTTCCTCTAGTATCTCTGATACTGTATTTTTTGATGTCATAGTTGACATTTCATATCCATTTTGTAAAGTTATTTTTATGTCTTTTAGGTCTGTGTTTACTGCCATTACACTTATTCCTGATATTAATATTAAAATTATGCTCACACAGATAATCTTCATTATAGAAATTGAAGCCTGTTCTTCTCTTTTCATAAAATTAAATTACCTCCTTTTGGCAACACAATAGTATTATACTATTTTTTTCATAAAAAGTCAAATTTTAGCATCAAATCTCCCATAAATGCCGTATTCCCTAGGAGTTAATAGTTTTTATTCTCTTGTGTTTTTTTATTATTTTTTTTAAATTTATTGATATTTGTCCATTTTCTGCTCATAATATAATATATGAAAAAATTTTAAAAATATTACTTTTTATATTAAATTTTTTATTTTTTATTGTATAAAATTTATTAATATGTTATTATTTATATGTATATAATAAGGTTAAGGAGGAATTAAATAAATGGTTGTTTGGATTATATTGGCAGTTGTCATTGTTATAGTTATTGCAATAATTGCTATGTATAATGGTCTAGTTCAAGCCAGAATTAAAGTTGACAATGCTTGGAGTCAAATTGATGTACAATTACAAAGAAGATTTGACTTAATTCCTAACTTTGTTGAAACTGTCAAAGGATACATGACACACGAATCTGAAGTATTTGAAAAGATTGCAGAACTTAGAACAGCTTGGGCTCATGCAGAAGGTGTTTCTGAAAAAGCTTCAATAGATAATCAATTATCTGATACTTTAAAAACAATTATGGCAGTATCTGAAAGTTATCCTGAATTAAGAGCAAGTCAAAACTTTTCAGAATTATCAGAAGAACTTAGAAATACTGAAAATAAAATTTCTTTTTCAAGACAATTTTATAATGATACTGTAACAATGTACAACACAAAATTAGAAGTTTTCCCTTCTAACATAATTGCTGGAATATTTAAATTTACACCACGTGATTTATTTGAAGCAGAAAGTGCTGAAGCAAGAAAAAATGTTAAAGTAGACTTTGGAAAATAATATCTAAATATAGGGATGGGGATTACCTTATCCCTTTTTGCTTAAATAAAGAACGAAAGGAGGAAATAAATAATGTTTGAAACTAGTAAAAAAAATAAATTTGAATCAGGAGTAATTATAGGAATATTTATTATAGTTATCACTTTAATTGTTTACTATATTTGCCACGCCTTAAGATTAGGAACAATGTCTATTGTTATAGCTCTAATTTTTTCTATAGGCTCTGCTTGGGCTTCATATTATTATAGTGATAAAATAGTATTATCACTAAATAGAGCCAGACCGGCAACAAAAGAAGAAGACCAAAAACTAGTAAACATTTTAGATGCTTTAATGGTTACTTCTGGATTACCAAATAAGCCTAGACTTTATGTTGTAGAAGATGCTCAACCAAATGCTTTTGCAACTGGTAGGAACCCACAAAATGCTGTAATTTGTGTAACCACAGCTCTTTTAGAAAAACTTGATTATTACGAACTAGAAGGTGTTATAGCACACGAAATGAGTCATATCAAAAATTATGATATTCGTTTAAGTTGTGTTGTATCTGTAATGGTTGGATTTATCGTTATGTTATCAGACTTATTTACACGTACTTTATTTTGGGGCGGTTTAAAAGATAGAGATAGTGATAGTAAAGCAAATGGATTATTAATGTTGGTTGGTCTAATATTTTTAATACTTTCTCCTATATTTGGTTCACTTATGCAATTAGCACTATCTAGAAAACGAGAATTCTTGGCAGATAGTACAGCTGTAGAATTCACTCGTAATCCAGATGGTTTAATTTCCGCTTTAGAAAAATTGGAAAATGATCCTAATGAATTAAAAACTGCAAATTCAGCTACAGCTAATATGTATATTGTTAATCCTTTTAAGAAAAATGGTAAGAAAAAATCTACTAATATATGGTCTACACACCCTAGTACAGCAGATAGAATTGAAGCTTTAAGAAATTTGAAATTTTAAAAGTGTCAATGGTTGTCAATGGAGACGGAGATGGGTTGTCAATGGTTGTCAATGGGGACGGAGATTTTGACAACATTGTTAATGACAATGTTGTCAAAAT
>CAKNJL010000087.1 GCA_930982035.1 uncultured Clostridium sp. | reverse complement strand
ATTTTGGTAATTTTTATTTTCCCTTTTTTGGTTACTTTTATTTTATCATTTTTACTCTCTAAAATTGAATGGGCTTGTAGTTTGAATTCTATAAAACTTGAACACATAAGGATATATGAAGGTTGTTTAAGAATTATAGAACACACAAACTTGGCATATGTAGAACCACATAGGGTAATCATTAAAGATACATTATTTTTATTCTTTAATGAACATGATTACTTTTATGTGGGAGACTTAAGGTATAAATACCCTTTATCTCAATTAAAAGACTACATAGAAAGGCTACTTTAATTTTGGAGTTTTTTTGTGCCTTTCCATTCAGAAGTGAAAGGAGAGATTTTATAAAATGAAAGAAGAAAAGAAAATTGCAGGTATTTATATTAGAGTAAGTACAGAAGACCAAGCAAGAGAACGGTTTTAGTTTGGCAGAGCAAAAAGAAAAGTTATTACAACTTTGTAAATTTAAAGAATATGAGGTATTTAATGTATATGAAGATGCTGGAATAAGTGCAAAAGATATGGAACATCGACCTAGTTTTCAAGAAATGTTAGCAGATATGAAAAAAGGCAAAATTAATTATATTGTTGCATATAAGCTAGATAGAATTACTCGTTCAGTTCGTGATTTAGAAGAACTTATATCTCAATTAGAAATGTATAATTGTTATCTCATTTGTGATAAAGATGATGTAAACACTAGCACAGCAAATGGAAGATTTTTTGTAAGAATGCTAACCGTTTTATCACAATTAGAACTTGAAATTGTAAGCGAAAGAACAAAGTTTGGTTTAAATGGTGCAATCAAGTCAGGACATTTACCAGGAATTGTTCCATTAGGTTATAAAAAAGATAGTAATAAAAAAACAATAATAGATGAAACTACAAAAGATATAGTTATTAGAATATTTAATATGTATTTAGAAGGTAAAAGCTATCAACAAATTAGTAATACTTTAAATGATGAAAACGTTTTATATCCAAAACATTGGAGAGATACTACTATTATGAAAATAATAGATAATAAAGTATATATGGGAGATTATGAAAAAGGAAAATCAAATAATAAAGATACAACAGTTTTTATGAATGTTGTAGAGCCAATTATTAGTCGTGCTATGTGGGAAGAAGCACAACATCAAAAAGAAAAAAATCAAAGAAGTTATGCAAGAGATAGAGTATATATTTTTTTTCAAAAATTGAAATGTCCAAAATGTAATAGAATAATGAAATGTAAAGGTTCTGGAGGAACAAAGAAAAAATATATGTATTATAATTGTGAACATTGCAAAATTTATTATAGAGAAGATAAAATTGAAGGATGTTTACAAAGATTTATACTTGAATTAGTAGAATATGATATGTCAGTAAAGAAGTATTTTCTACCAATACTAGCTGACAAAAAGGAAATAAAAACAGAAAAGTTAGAACAAGAAATTGATACCTTACAAAAACAAAAAGAAAGAATAAAAAAGGCGTATTTAAGTGGTATAGTTGAAATGGAAGATTTTTCAGAAGATTATAAAATAATTGAAGAAAAAATTAATATTTTAGAAACTAAAAAATGTGAAATGTTAAATATAAATCATTTATCTTTTACCCCACAACAATTAATGGCTGATAGAGATATTGAAAGAGAAAAATTAATAAGAACAAATCAATTGAATAATATTTTAAAACAAGAATGGAATAAAAAATCTAAAGAAGGAAAACAAGAATTTATTTCAAAATTTATTGAGTCAATGACATTATTAAAAAATAAAAAACGGAGAATTTTATATTGATAAAATAAATTTTAGAAGTAGTTATATAGAGCAATTAACAAAATTTTTTAAATTAGGAGTTGCAGATATGTATGTACCAGTTGAAGTAAATGAAGAAGAAAAAGAAATCAGGACAAGTGTAAATATAAATCAAGAACAATTAGATGATTATATACAAAGATTAAATAAAGAATTTGAAATAGAATTTTATGAATTATTTTCAAAAAATACAAATGAAAATGAAGAAGAAATTGAGATAAAATTAAACAAAGAAAAACAAAAATTGATTAGATTAGTTGCAGTAAAAAACGATAAAAAATTTTCAAAAACTAAAAAAGAAAATTATAAAATTGGTGCAATAATAAGTAATCAAAAATGAAAAAATTGAGGAAAAATTCAAACTAAATACAATTTTTGTACTCCCATATATTTCCTAACAAGCACTGAATTTTTCCTCCCTAGTCAAAATTCGAATTGTGGGACAAGTCCCAAACCCTTAAAAAATATGTAATATGTCATAAAAAAATATATTATTTATCTGCAAATTTTGAAAAAGTTTAATATAAAAAATTTAATTAAAAACCATTTTAGTTTTAATAAAATATTGTAAATAAATGACAAGAAATTATTAGTTTAAATAAATATAGACTGCAGTAACTATTTTTTATAATAGTACTGCAGTCTAATATCAAATAAGTCCCTCATCCATAAAAAATGGACATATCTTATTAGAGGATTTATCGATATTACACTCACCGGGGCATACGATATTTGATGCCATACAACAATCATTATCACAATTCCATCTTTCAGGAACTGTATCTTCTTGGCTGAAAGCAAATGCCATAAGAATCTGCACTGCTTCCATAAATTCATCAGCCTTTATACAAGAAAGTGCTGAATGAATTTGGTTTCCAGGATTTGTTGCGTGATGTAAGAAATCTCTTACTTTAATACACGCTTCTTTGGTTCCACCTTCTAAATAATCATTTTGCTTTAATACAAGCTCCAACTCTTTCCGAGTCATAATGTTTCCTCCTTATAGAATTAGTTGAAAAGGTGTATAAAAAGTCCTTATGAACTGTATTAAGTTAACATATTATATGCTATAAGGCAATATTCTATCTTTTATCTTTTATATTTGTATATTTTGATAATAGAAACATATAATATTAGTGTCAATTTAGTTTGACAAGTTAAATATTATATGTTAAAATATATTTAACTTAACCCTCTACTACTTTCGTAGTAAGACGGGAGCCTAAATGATTTTGGAGAGTTCTAGCAACTCTCCTTTTTAAATACTATAATCATTTCGTAAAGTATTTAATAATTTGTTTATCAATCAAATCAAGTGATTCACTGGATATTTTTACATTTCTTCGCACAGTATCCTTGAAAATTCTTTGTTTGCTAATTGTAGTTATTTGATTAATTAAAGCGATACTGTCTTTTTTCATTTTACTAATTTCTTTTTCCATTTTTTCAATATATTTTTGCTCTTTTTCTATAATATTTTGAATGTTAATAGGAATATCTTCTATTTTTTCTAATTCATTTAATATTTGTTGTAATTTCTGTTTTTCTTTTTCGATTTTCTCCTGAAATACATTATAAAGTTCCTTTCCAAGATTTACAGAAGAAGAATCATATTTTTTATTATCTTTCCTAGATGTTAATGGAATAATATTTAAAGCACCGTTTCTAGTATTATCATATTTATTTAGTACAATACAATAATGTAATCCTCCTAATTCATTCCCAATATTAAAACCCAAATTTACTTTTATTACATCACCACGAGAATACATACCAGATTTTGCAATATTAAATGTTCTTTCTTCATCATGGTATTCAGCAAAGTCATTTATCCAATAAGCCAATAAATCACTTTTCTTATATTCACTTAATTCTATATGTTTCAAAAAAGATAAGTCTAATCTGTTTAAAGAATTATCCTTATGTAGAATAGCATTGTTTTTTAGTTTGATTTCATTTTCATTCATAGTATCACTCCTAGTAATTCAATATAGAAGTATTATATCAAACATTTGTTTATTTTACAATAGCTGTTGAAAAATAATTTTATTATGTTATAATTTATACAACAGTTGATGAATCGAATTATTTTTTGAACAAATTTGGGAGGAACACTTTGAAAATTAAGCAATTTTTTCGCAAATAACCTCCCTAAACGCTCCAAATTATAACAACTTAAGAACTATAAGGTTTGTAGGTTGTTTTTTTATATATTAGGAAAGTCATGCTGACTTCCTAATATATAAAATAAATTATTTAATAGATATGATAAAAGATATGGATATTGAAAATAAATTAAGGCTAGCAATATGTATGTGTGACGATTATAGACATACAAATTTAGTATATAATAAAAAAGAATTGTATAAATACTTTGATAATTTGTTAAAACAAATTAATATTGAATACAAGACTACATTAATAAATTTTGCGAATTATCCTCTGATAATGTTCGCAATGGCAAAAATTCTGGAGATGGATTCAGAAGAACAAAATAAAGTAGCATTATACTTATTTAATAGTATTGACTATCAAATAGAAAAGATGCATAAATTCGGATAAATCACTTGACAATAACAAACAAATGTTTTATAATATTGCTAATCTAATGCAAGGATGTGAATTTATGGAAGAAAACAAATTATCAATTCAAAATGAAATATCTAATGAAGAAATAAAAAATTTAATATATACCATAAGAGGAAAACAAGTAATGCTAGATAGTGATGTAGCAATGCTGTATCATTATCCTACTAAAAGAATAAATGAAACCGTAAATAGAAATAAACAAAGATTTCCTGAAAATTTTTGCTTTCAATTAACAGATGAAGAATATGAAGTTTTAAGGTGCAAAGATATCACCTTAAACAAAGATAGTATACAAGAAAATTTTGATAATTCTTTAAGGTCGCAATTTGCGACCTTAAACGAAAACGTAGGAAGAGGGAAACATCGTAAATATTTGCCTTATGTTTTTACAGAACAAGGTATAGCAATGTTATCAGGTTTATTAAAAAACGATATAGCAATTCAAGTTAGTATAAATATTATGAACGCTTTTGTTGAAATGAGAAAATTTTTAATGCTAAATGGACAAGTCTTTGAAAGATTAACAAGTATGGAATATAAATTATTAGAACATGATAAAAAATTTGATGAAGTTTTTAATCAATTACAATTTGAAGAAAATATTAAACAGAGGATATTTTTTGATGGTCAAATCTATGATGCCTATAGTATTATTATTGATATTATAAAAAAAGCAAATAAAAAAATACTAATTATAGACAATTATATTGATGACAGTGTATTAAAAATGCTCACTAAAAAGAAGAATAATGTAAAAGTAGTTATTTTAACATCTAACAAAAGTAATATTCAAAATATAGATATTCAAAAATTTAATAAAGAATATCCTATTCTAAAAATTGCTAAAACAAATAAATTTCACGATAGATTTATAGTAATAGACAATGAAGAGATGTATCATTTAGGAGCTTCTATAAAAATGATAAAATAAGAATGTATGAAAAATCAAAAATAACTATGTACAAACA
>CAKNJL010000086.1 GCA_930982035.1 uncultured Clostridium sp. | reverse complement strand
AATAAAAAAAATTAAATAAAAAAAATTAAATAAAAAAAATTAAATAAAAAAAATTAAATAAAAAAAATTAAATAAAAAAAATTAAATAAAAAAAATTAAATAAAAAAAATTAAATAAAAAAAATTAAATAAAAAAAATTTTTTAATTTTTAATGAAAGGGAGAATAAATATGGAAATAAATAAAATAGGAAATGAATTAGACGTAACAAATAATTTAGTTCAAAATGAAGAGCAAACAAAATTTCTTGAGACTACTTTGGGAAAAACAATTAATACCGCTTTAGATATTGGAATAAGAGCATTATTACCAGATTTTATTGATGAACAAGTTATTAATATTAAAGATAATTTGTTTAATTATGGTTTAAAAGATGGAATAAAAGAAACAATTGATGACGCAATTGATATAGGTAAAAGTGCTATAGGGATTTTTACAG
Source organism: uncultured Clostridium sp. (assembly GCA_930982035.1). GTDB lineage: Bacteria > Bacillota > Clostridia > TANB77 > CAG-508 > CAG-269. The sequence goes on along the minus strand of CAKNJL010000086.1, from coordinate 5,268 downwards.
GAAATTTTGAAAATGTTTCTCAAATGCAAAATGCTGTAGAGGCAGGAGGATTGATTGATGGAATTTCATCTTTGTTAGATACAGTAGTTGATAAAGTAAATCAAAAAGGGATTATTAATTATAATATTGCAAATACAATTAAACAGGGAAAAAATGTTATTTTAAATAGTATAGAAAGTAACATAGAAGAAAAATTTAATGAGCAATATATAGGTGTAGATAATTTAGAGAAATATATAAAAAATTGGAAAGATAATTTTAATAATAAAGATTTTGAAGCAATGGAGAAAGAATATAATAAAATAGAAAAAGAATTAGAGAATCTAGCTCCTATAGAAAAAACAATTAGTCAAGCAAGAATTATTGAAAATCTACATAATTTGATAAAAAATAATGGACAAAATTTCAATTTAAGTCAAGAGCAATTACATTTAGCAGAGAAATTAATTTAATAATATAAAAAATAAATAAAAAATATTATTTTATAAAAATAAATTTTAATAAAATAAATTAAAAAATAAATAAATAATTTGTAAAAAATAAAAAATTAATATTATAAATAAATAAAATAAATTTTGATATTTAATTTAGAAATATTTTTAATAAAGAAAACGTAATTGTAATAAATGGAAAAAATTGCAAAAATTAAAATATAAAGTCAATAAAAGTAAAAGAATAGTTGGTTAAGAAAAAAATGGAATGAAATTTTATTTTATGTTATGTAAAGTAAAAAAGAAGGGCTGATCAAAAATATTTTTAGATAAAACGAATTAAAAAAGTAAAGAAAGAGGAATAAAAATAAAAATGCAAAAATGGAAATATTTAAAATAGAGTAAATATAAATATTAAAAAAAATAGAATAAAAAATTAAAATGATAGGAGGTGAAACTTACGCATAAAAGAAAAGTCGAAAAAAAGGGGAATATTAAAAACTAGAAAAAAATAGTATTGTTGGTGTAGACATAAATTAGACTAGATTAAATAAATAAAGAGAATCATAAAAAAAGATAAACAATATAATTTAAAATAATTAAATACTTTTTCATATAAGTAAATAAAAATGTAAACTTTTAAAAATGAATTGAAAAAAATTTTTCAACATAAAAACAATAAAATGAAAATATGTTATAATGATATATTTCTGTTTTATGTATTAAATAAAAATTATAATAAAAAATATTTATTTCTTTATTATATGAAGAATAGAAAAATTATAAAAAATAATTAATATAAAAAAGTATTTATAAAAAAATGTTTTTTTATTTTAACTTAAATTAAATATATAAAAAATATTAGATTAATTAAAAAAATTAATTAATAAAAAATAATATTAATTAATTTAAAATAATAATAATTAATTAAAAATAAAAAAATTAAATAAAAGAAAAAATGTAAAAATAAATTATAGTTACATTTTTTCTTTTTATTTATAATTTTCTATTTTCACTCTTTAAAAATGTATTTACAGAACAAGTAAATTCATAAATAAAATTTAAACCTTGTTGAGAACAATTTTTTAATATTTGGTTTATTTTATCTATTGTTCCATTATTACTGGTGTCTCCAAATAAAATGTAATCAGCAGAAACGCCTGTAAATTTAACAATTTTAGTTAATGTTTTTACACTTAAAGATCTTTCTCCTCGTTCAAGTTGTCCTAAAAATACATTTGATATATCTATCATTTCTGAAAATTTTTCTCTATTCATATTTAGACCTTCACGTATACCTCTAATTCTTTCTCCAACTATAAAATCATCTTGCATATTGTCACCTCAAAAAAAATATTATCTATATTATATTACAAAAACTCAAAAAAACCGACAAACCGCAAGCGTATGAAGAAGTTATTCCAAAAGCAAATGCTAACAAAAACAATGGTGATAAAATTATATAATATTATACTATTAATTAGCAAAAAAATTTATGAAAAAGCAATAATAAAATAAAACTTAAAGAATTTTATTTAGAAAAATATAGTAATAAAATGAATATTCACAATTTTATAATTAATTTAATAAATAAAAATGCTAGAAAGATAATAAAAATATAGTATATTTTTTCAATCAAAAAATAAAAAATTAAAAAAGGAGATATATTCAATTGATAGATATAAATAAATTAGATAAGTATAAAATTAAAAATATAATAAATACTATAAAATAAAAGGAGCTGAAATATAATGGAAAACAATATAAAAGATAGTAAGTTGATAGAAAAAATATATTTTATGCAAGAAGAAGTGATAGATGAAATTATTAAGAAAGCAAATAAAGATTTAGAAAGAAAATTACAAAAAATAGACTTAGAAAAAATATTTGAAAATAATAGTGAGACTGAAGAATTAAAAGAAATATTTAGTAAAATTGAAGATAATTATAATTTAAAAATATCAAAATATAACAAAGAAATTTATAAACAGGGATTTATAGATGGAGTTCATTTAATTTTAGAATGTTATAAGCATTAATGTTAAATAATATTTTATAAAAATAAAATAAAAAAATATAAATAACTTAATATAATTACGAAATTTTAATTAATTATTAATCTAATTTTTTACAAATATTTAGTAAATATTTTCAAAAATTTCTTATTGTAATATAATTGTAATATTATTAAATTTCCCTTGATTTTTTATTGATTTTACTTGCAAAATAAGGTTTGTTTTAGTATAATACAAATGTAGAAAAAGAAAGGAAGAGAGGGAAAACAATGGAAGAAAGACAAGAAAGAAAAGACGGAAAAATAATAGAAAAAGACATCGAAAAAGAAATGAGAGAAGCCTACATTGACTACGCCATGAGTGTTATAGTTTCTCGTGCACTTCCAGACGTAAGAGATGGTTTAAAGCCCGTTCACAGAAGAATATTGTATGCTATGCATGAAGATGGTATTACATCAGATAAACCATACAGAAAATGTGCCAATACAGTAGGATCTGTTTTAGGTAGATATCATCCACATGGAGATAGCTCTGTATATGATGCAATGGTTAGATTAGCACAAGATTTCTCAATGAGATATAGGTTAATTGATGGACATGGTAACTTTGGTTCTGTAGATGGTGATGGAGCAGCAGCCATGAGGTATACAGAAGCTAGAATGTCTAAAATTGCAGAATATATGTTAACAGATATTGAAAAAAATACAGTTGATTTTATGCCAAACTATGATGACAGGTTGCAAGAGCCAACAGTTTTACCAGCAAGAATCCCAGCATTACTTGCAAATGGTTCTTCAGGTATAGCCGTAGGTATGGCAACAAATATACCACCACATAATCTAACAGAATTGATAGATGGAATTATCAAAATCATAGATGAAGATAATGTGACTGATGAAGAATTAATGAGTGTTATAAAAGGACCTGACTTTCCAACAGAAGGAATTATTTTAGGAATGGAAGGTATCAAGAAAGCATACACAACAGGTAGAGGAAAAATCACATTAAGAGCTGAAACAGAGATAGAGGAAATGAGTGGAAACAGACAAAGAATAATAGTTTCATCTTTACCATATCAAGTAAATAAAGCAAATTTAATTAAAACAATATCAGATTTATCAAAAGAAAGAAAAGTAGAAGGAATATCAGAATGTAGAGATGAATCAGATAGAAAAGAAAAAGTAAGGGTAGTAATAGAATTAAAAAGAGATGCAAACCCACAAGTTGTACTAAATCAATTATTTAAACATACACAAATGCAGACAACATTTGGTATAATAATGCTTGCATTAGTAAATGGTGTACCAAAGATTTTAACTTTGAGACAATGTTTAGATTGCTATATAGATCATAGAAAAGATGTTATATTAAGAAGAACACAATTCGAATTAGACAAAGCCCTAGCAAGAGCACATATTTTAGAGGGATTAAAAATAGCATTAGATAACATTGATGAAGTAATTGAAATCATCAGAAATTCATATGATGATGCAAAAGAAAGATTAATGGAGAGATTTGGATTATCAGATATTCAAGCTCAAGCAATACTAGACATGAGATTAAAGACTTTATCAGGATTGCAAAGAGAAAAAATAGAAGAAGAATATAATCAATTGATGGAATTAATTGCACATTTAAGAGATATATTAAATAGCGAAAGACTAGTTTTTGATATAATCAAAGAAGAATTGTTAGAAATCAAAGAAAAATTTGGAGATGAAAGAAAAACAAAAATTGTGGCAGCAGAGGGAGAAATAGATTTAGATGATTTAATCAAAGAAGAGCAAACTGTTGTTGCCCTAACACATTTTGGATATATCAAAAGAATGCCAATAGATACATATAAGAGTCAAAAACGTGGAGGAAAGGGAATAACCGGAATTGCTACAAGAGAAGATGACTTTGTAAAACAAATATTCACAGCGTCAACACATGATACAATACTTTTCTTTACAAACAAAGGTAAACTATATCATCTAAGAGGCTATGAGATACCAGAAGCAGGAAGAACAGCTAGAGGAACAGCAATTGTAAACTTATTAAGTTTAGATGCTGGCGAAAAGATATCAGCAGTAATACCTATTCAAAACTTTGCAGAAGGAAAATATCTTTTAATGGCAACTAAACATGGATTAATAAAGAAAACAGCATTAACAGAATATAATTCTAGTAGAAAAACAGGTTTACAAGGGATAACACTAAAAGAAGATGATGAACTAATTGCCGTAAGACTAACAGATGGACAAGACAATGTGGTACTTGTTACTAGAAATGGTATGTGTATTACATTTGATGAAAAAGATGTAAGACCAATAGGAAGAGTATCACAAGGGGTTATCGGAATTAGACTTGACGAAGATGATGAAGTAATTGGAATGGAATCTGTAATTGCTGGAGGAAAAGCAACTTTACTTGCTATTACTGAAAATGGTTTCGGAAAGAGAACAGAGTTAGATGAGTATAGAGTTCAAATGAGAGGTGGAAAAGGTGTTATAACATATAAAATTACACCTAAGACAGGAAAACTAGTAGGAGTAAGAATTGCTACAGAAGATGATGATGTAATGTTAATTACAGATACGGGTACAATTATTAGAATAAATGTAAAAGATATAAGTGTTCTAGGAAGGTCAACACAAGGTGTTACTTTAATGAGAACAAGTGATGGTGGAAAAGTAGTAAGTATGGAAATTTTAACACCAGAACTAAATGAAATAGAAAATTAAAAAATAAAAAAAGCGTCTCTGATTTTGTTACTTTGGGTGTCCAATCGGGGATGTTTCTGTTTTTGTCCATTGGGGACGTTTCTGTTTGGACATTTT
>CAKNJL010000085.1 GCA_930982035.1 uncultured Clostridium sp. | reverse complement strand
CAGGCACTGTATGGGACTTTCACCCACAAGTTGTTGCCCATGCTGGGCACACTAATAAAAGTGATGATTTTTTCTCCGTCCCCAAATCATCACCCAAATCATCACCAACATTTTCCATTTGACAAAAGTAGCTTTTCCGTATACAATTAGGGTGAATGGGGATTTAAAATTATATACAAAAAAGGAGTTTTTGTCATGAATGAAATATTACATGTTGGACTTGATGTTGGGTCTACAACAGTTAAAATAATTGTAATGAATGATAATAAAGATACTATATACTCAGATTATCGTAGACATTTTTCAGATACCAAAAAAACAGTTTGTGATGTATTAGAAGAGTTATTACTAAAATATCCTTCTTCATCTTTTACTGTTGCATTGACAGGTTCTGGAGCAATGTCTTCTGCTAAGTTTTTAGGGGTGGATTTTATCCAAGAAGTTGTTTCTTGTAAAAGAGTTATTGAAAAGTACTACCCTAAAACAGATGTTGTAATAGAATTAGGTGGTGAAGATGCCAAAATTATCTATTTTGATAATTCTATTGAGCAAAGAATGAATGGTACTTGTGCTGGTGGTACTGGTGCTTTTCTAGACCAAATGGCTTCTTTATTACATACTGATACAGCTGGTTTAAATGAATTAGCAAAAGGTTACAAAACAATCTATCCAATTGCTTCTCGTTGTGGTGTCTTTGCTAAAACAGATATACAACCTTTAATTAATGAAGGTGCCGCAAAAGAAGATATTGCTGCTTCTATTTTCCAAGCAGTTGTTAATCAAACGATTAGCGGATTAGCTTGTGGTAGACCTATTAGAGGAAATATTGCCTTTTTAGGTGGGCCTTTAAGTTACTTGCCAGAGTTAAGAAAACGTTTTATTGAGACTTTGCATTTGACAGATGACCAAATTATTGTACCTGATGATGCTCATTTATTAGTTGCAAAAGGTGCATGTTTAGATTCTTTTAATACAGATATAATCACACCTGATGAATTAGAAAAGAAGATTGACACTTTAAAAAATTCTCATGATACAACTACAGAGCCACTTGAGCCACTATTTAAAAATGAAGATGAATATAAAGCTTTTAAAGAAAGACATGCTAAGGATACTGTTCCTTCAAAACCTTTAAAAGATTATGAAGGTGATTGTTTCCTAGGAATTGATGCAGGTTCTACAACCACAAAGCTTGTTTTAATTGATAGAGATGGTAATTTATTATATTCTCTATATGGAAGTAATGAAGGAAATCCATTGCAAAGTGTTATGGATATGTTAAGAAAGTTATATAAAGAATTGCCTGAAAAAGCAATTTTAAGATATAGTGGTGTTACAGGTTATGGAGAAAAGCTAATTCAGACAGCCCTAAATGTTGATTTAAATGAAATAGAGACAATTGCTCATTATACAGCTGCTAAAACATTTGAGCCAGATGTAACCAGTATTGTTGATATTGGTGGGCAAGATATGAAATATATCAGAATTAAAAATGGTTCTATTGATAATATCATGTTAAATGAAGCTTGTTCTTCTGGATGTGGTTCTTTTATAGAAACATTTGCCAAAAGCTTAAACTTAGAAATTTCAGAATTTGTAAAAGAAGCTATAAAATCTAGAACTCCTGTTGATTTAGGTTCAAGATGTACTGTATTTATGAACTCTAAAATAAAACAGGCTCAAAAAGAAGGATATTCTGTTGGAGATATTTCTAGTGGTTTATCATATTCTGTTATCAAAAATGCAATTCAAAAAGTTATGAAAGTAAGAGATGTAGAAACTTTAGGAAAACATATTGTTGTTCAAGGTGGTACTTTCTATAATGACGCTGTCCTTAGGGCCTTTGAGTTAATTGTTGGTAAAAATGTGGTAAGACCAAATATCTCTGGACTTATGGGAGCTTACGGAATGGCTTTACTTTCAAAAGAACAATATGAAGCAAATTTAGATATGGAATATACTTCTACGATTTTAAAAACAGATGAATTAGATAATTTAAAAATAAAGATTACTCATACACATTGTAACAATTGTGAAAATCATTGTAAATTAACTATTAATAAATTTAGTAATGGTCAGATTCATGTAACTGGTAACCGTTGTGAAAAAGGCGCAGGTGTTGTTACAAAATCAAAAAATCTACCAAATTTAGTACAATATAAATATGAAAGAATCTTTAATTATACACCTTTAGAGGAACAATATGCAGTAAGGGGAACTGTTGGAATCCCTAGGGTTTTAAATATGTATGAAGATTATCCATTCTGGTTTACTTTCCTAACAAGTTTAGGATTTAGAGTAATAATCTCTGAAAAAAGTACTAGAAAAACATATGAAAAGGGTATGGAATCAATGCCTTCAGAATCTGTATGTTATCCTGCAAAACTTTCTCATGGACATATTGAAAGTTTATTAGAACAAGGTATAAAAACAATATTTTATCCTTGTATGCCATATTCTAGAAAGGAATATGAAAAAGCGGATAACCATTACAATTGTCCAATTGTTATCTCATATTCTGAGGTATTGAAAAATAATGTAGAAAGATTAAAAGACCCTAGCGTAAAATTCTTAAATCCATTCTTACCTTTTGATAAGAAAAACTTGGTAAAGAAAATGTTAGAACTAGATGAATTTAAGCAATATAACTTTACAAAAGAAGAATTAAATGAAGCAGTAGAAAAAGCAGAACAAGAATATCAAAAATGTAAAGAAGATATTCGTAGAAAAGGTGCAGAAACTGTAAAATACATAGAAGAAAATCATTTAAAAGGTATTGTATTATCAGGTCGTCCATATCATGTTGACCCAGAAATTAATCATGGTATTGATACTTTAATTACTTCTTTAGGATTATGTGTTTTAACAGAAGATAGTATTTCAAACCAAACAGAAGTAAAAAGACCTATCAGAGTTGTTGACCAATGGGTATATCACGCAAGACTTTATGCTGCAGCAGATTTTGTTGGAAAACATGATTCCTTAGAGTTAGTGCAGTTGAACTCTTTTGGATGTGGTGTTGATGCAGTTACAACAGACCAAGTGGAAGAAATTTTATCTAGTTATGATAAAATGTACACACTAATTAAAATAGATGAAGTTAATAACTTGGGTGCTGTTAGAATTCGTATTCGTTCACTACTTGCTAGTATGAATAAACGTGAAAAAGAGAAAAAAGAAAATAATGGCACAGGTGATTATGAACAACATAAAAAAATATTTACAAAAGATATGAAAAAAGATTATACAATTTTAGTACCACAAATGGCACCAATTCATTTTGAATTATTGGAATCAGCTGTACAATCTAGCGGATACAAAGTAGAGCTATTAAGAGAATGTACACAAAAAACTGTAGAAACAGGGTTAAAATATGTTAATAATGATGCTTGTTATCCATCTATTTTAGTTACAGGACAAATGATTGAAGCCCTTCAATCTGGGAAATATGATTTAAATAAAACAGCTTTAATTATGTCACAAACAGGTGGTGGATGTAGAGCAACTAATTACATAGGATTTATTAGAAAAGCTCTTAAAGACGCAGGATTTGAAAATATACCAGTTATTTCATTTAATATCGTTGGTATGGAAAAAATGCCAGGATTTAAGATAACTGTACCATTAATAGAACGTTTATTAAAAACTATCTTATATGGTGATTTATTACAAAAAATGCTAACAAAAAATAGAGCCTATGAGAAAAATAAAGGTGAAACTCAAAAACTATTTGACACATGGATGGAAAAATGTAAAAAATTATTACAAAAATCAACTAATAAAGAGTTTAAACAAAGTATTTACGACATAGTAAATGATTTTGAAAAAATAGAACTAGATACATCAGTCGAAAAACCTAGGGTTGGTATTGTCGGAGAAGTCTTAATTAAATATCATCCTTTTGGAAATAATCATGTTGCTGATTTATTAGAAAAAGAAGGTGCAGAGGTTATTCTTCCTGACTTTATGGGATTTGTTAAATTTATGGCTACTCATAAAATTACATTTAATAGTTTGTTAAATACAAATAAAACTTCTTCAAAAATTATGAAAGCAGCTATAAAATTAATTGATATTTTGGAAAAAGATATGAAAATTGCTTTAGCAAATTCTAAAAAAGGATATCTACCACCTTGTGATATTTGGCACTTGGAAGATAAAGTAAAAGATGTATTATCTATCGGAAATCAAACAGGTGAAGGTTGGTTCTTAACAGCTGAAATGATTGAATATATAGAACATGATATTCCTAATATTATATGTGTTCAACCATTTGCTTGCTTACCAAACCATGTCGTTGGTAAAGGTGTTATAAAAACTATTAGAGAAAAATATCCAGATGCAAATATTTCTCCAGTAGATTATGACCCTGGAGCAAGTGAAACAAACCAAGCTAATAGAATTAAGTTATTAATGACTGTTGCAAAAGATAACTTAAAAGCAAAACAAGCAAGAAAACATGCAATCGAAAAAGAAAATGAGACTGAAACAGTACAACAAACAAGCGAAACGGAAAAAAGCAAAGAAGCTCAAAAAAATTAATCGGTTAAATTTGACATATTTTTGAAATTGTTGTATACTATGTATAGAACGAAAGTTTAATCAAATCTTTCATATAAAATTAATAAAAATAGAGGAAGTTGCAGCTTCCTCTATTTTTTCTCCTTTTTTATGTATTGTATAATCTCTAGAAGTATTAGGAGTTTCACTAGTGTAATCAAATCCTTCATATCAAAATCACCTCCTTTATGAAGGTGGTTTTATTTTGCAATAAATATTTACTTTTCGCAATATCTTTATATCTTTTTATAAATAATCTTTTATTTATAATTCTTATTTTAATGTTGGCAATTTCTTATTTTTATGTTATCATCTTTATGAAAGGAAAAATTACTATGGATAAAAATTATTATGAAATATTGGAAATTGATAGAAATGCTTCACCGGAAATAATAGATAAAGCTTACAAAACACTTGCAAAAAAATATCATCCCGATTTACAAGATGAAGCACATAAAAAAGAATCTGAAGAAAAATTTAAAATTATTAATGAAGCATATCAAGTATTATCAAACCCAGAACAAAAAGATTTATATGACCAAAAATTAGTAGATTCTAGCATTTCTCAAGATCAATATGAAGAAATGTATAGACAAAATCAAATATTAAAAGACAAATTAAATAACTTACAACAACAACGGAAATAGTTTTTACGGGAATAATTTTTCTGGTGGAAATGGTGGAAATTCAGACAATGCTAATTCATATTATAATCAACAAGTTAATAATTCACAAACAACACCTCAAGATACACCATCTGAAAGATATACTAGAAATTTAGAATATGAGCAACAAATAAATCAGGCTAGGCAAAAGGCTTATCATGATGCTTATATACAAGATTTGAAAAATAGGGGATATAAAATTAGATATAAAAAATCTTTTTCTGATTATGTTAAAGGTTTTGTATCAATTATTGCTGTAATTCTTGTGTTATTCTTACTATGGCAAATTCCTTTTATAAAAAATTATTTTATTGGATTATATAATGATAATTCTGCTTTTCGTTATTTATGTGATATCTTCTTGAATCTTTTTAGAGAATGAAAGAGAGATTGGAAGGTTGTCAGTGAGGACGGAGATTTGGTGTCAGTGGGGACGGAGATTTGGTGTCAGTGGGGATGGAGATTTGGTGTCAGTGGGGACGGAGATTTGGTGTCAGTGGGGACGGAGATTTGGTGTCAGTGGGGACGGAGATTTTGACAACATTGTTAATAACAATGTTGTCAAAATCTCCGTC
>CAKNJL010000084.1 GCA_930982035.1 uncultured Clostridium sp. | reverse complement strand
AAAACCTAAAAAATATGTTGATATTTTTTAGGAAAAGGGGTGTGGGGAAAAATTTATCCCTGCCACACTAATACTTTTTGCCAACGGCTAAAAAAGTATTGTAGTGTGTTACAACACAATTTGAAAAAGCACAAAAACAAGAAAATATATTCGTGTTATTAGCACGAGCAAGGAGGTAATATATGAGCTATGCAATAATAAGAAACACAAAATATAAAAGAGATAATTTAAAAGGGATATTTAGACATAATGAACGAAGAAACAAGAATTATTCAAATGGTAACATTGATAAAGAAAAATCATATTTGAATTATTCATTAAAAAAGCCCAAATATTAAAAAAGCCCAAATATAGTTATGAAAAAGAATTTGATAGAATGAGAGAAGAATATAATTTAAAAGGTCAAATAAAAACAGTAAGTAATATAGCTTGTGAATATATAATAACATCTGATAAAGAATTTTTTGAAAGAATAGGAGAAAAAGAAACAAAAAGATATTTTGAAGTAGCATATCAATTTGTTTGTGAATACAAGAATTTAGGAGAACAATATATTTTATCTGCAAAAGTGCATATGGATGAGCAAAGTCCACATATGCACTTAGTTTTTTTGCCAGTTGTTCATACAAAAGATAAAAAAGGAAACGATATAGATAAACTTGCTTGTAGTGAATTTTGGAAAGAAAAAGACAGTTATAGACAATTACAAAATGCTTTTTATGATTATATGGTATCATACAATTTTGAATTAGAGAGAGGTTTACCAAAGGAAGAAACAGGCAGACAACACATAGATTTAAAAGAATATAAAGAAATAACTAATTTTAAAAATACAAAAGAAACATTAAAAAATATAAAATTAGAATTGCCAGAAGTTCCAGATATAAAAGATATTAGAAAAGTTATGATAAATAGAGATGAAAAAATTTGTAATGAAATTATAAAGCCAAAAGATGAATTAATACAAGAGTTATATCAAGATAATGTTTCATTGTATAAGGAATTGTCAAAACAAGCAAAAGTTATAGAGGAAGCAGAAAAATATCAAAATGAAAGAGATAAAATACTTGCAGATAATGAAGAACTACACAATACAGTAAAACATTTAGAAAAAGAATATAAAAAGAAAAATAATAATTTAGAATTTGATTTTAAAAATAGAAAAGATGAACTTGAAGAAGAATACAAAGAAAAATCTTTTGAATTAGAGCATAAATATCACAACAAAATTCACAAGTTAGAAAAAGAGAATAGCCATTTACACAAAATAATAGACAAGTTTTGGGATACTCTAGAAAAATTTATTTCTTGGATTTGTAAAAAATTTGATATTGCTGAAGAAGATAATTTAGTTAGAGATTTTCAAAAGGAAACAAATACTTTTATAAATCCAGAAAAACAAATTAAACATGAAGAAAGAGAAAAAGAGTGGGATTTGGAAAGATAAGAAACAGAATGACTGTTTGTTCCGTATCATTTCATATGTTTTAATGCAAATTTGCAAACTGATACAAAAAAACATTAAAAGAATAATCTTTTTTATCAAGACCTTTATTAGCTTTTGCAACAATTACAATAATTTGAGAATTTATTTCAACTAATACTTTTATGAATATTTTCTTCTGCGGACTTTTTCATAATAAATTTATATCCATAGATATAATCTCTTTTCATATTATTTTAAAAAGAAAATTCAAAGTATGTTGTAAAAAAAAATAAAATATGGTATATTAAAATCGAAAATAAGAAATGGAGAATAATTAATAGGAATGATATGAAAGATTTAAATAAAGTTGAAATTCATAATGTATTCCAAAAGATAAAGGGTGGAGAAAAAACAGCGATAGAAGAACTATATGTCAAATATCAAAAGTTAGTTATAAACATTTCATTTAGTATAGTAAAAGATAAAAATATAGCTGAAGAAATATCTCAAATGATTTTTCTAAAAATTTTACAAAGTCCTATTGAAAATATACCAAATAATAATGAATTAAGTTGGATATATACTATAACCAAAAATCAAACGATAGATTATTTAAGAAAGCAACATAACGATATTAACATAGATACAATATATAATGTTCCGGACAAGAACAATAAAATAAACGAAATAATTGATAGAAATACTTATAATAAAATGATAGATGGTTTAGAAGAAAAAGAGAAAGAAATTGTTTCATTAAAAGTTCTTACAAATTTTACTTTTAAAGAGATAGGACTTATATTAGATATGCCAACAGCAACAGTACAATGGAAATATTATAAATCCGTACATACATTAAAAATATTGTTAAGCAATTTATCTATGTTTGTTATAACTTCATTATTGTATATTAAAAGCAGAACTAAAATTGAAGAAAAATCACATGAAACAGATATAACAAATAATACAAAACAAAATGGACATCAATCAATTGATGTTATTGAACCATCTTCAATAGATGGATTTGCTACTGAAAATACAACTACAACAATTCAATCATCTTTTTTTTCAAATAAGATTGAAATGAGTTGGTTTAGTATTTCTGCTATATTTCTAATATTAACAATAAGTTTTGGAATTATTTTTGCAAAAAACCAACAAAAACGACATCAAAAATCGTCTAAATAATAGAAAGGGGATTTTATACATGAAGATATTAAAAAGGTTAGGAATGATTGCTACAAGTCTATTTATAAGTATGAAAACATTAGCACTTAAAGTTTATGCAGTTTCAATTGACAATATGCATATGCAAACAGACTATGGAGTAGTGAAAATAGAACCAAAATCTACTAGAATTATAAATATAGCTTCAACTATTATAATTCCAGTTATATTATTAATAGGTATAATTATTTATTGTGTAAAAAGTAAAAGTAGTGTATTAAAAAAAGCAATAGTAAGTATTGGAGTGATTTTAGCTTATGTACTGATTAGAATATTAATGAAAAATGTTTTTTAATAAGGTGGAATAAGAATGTTAAAAAAGATATATAAATTAGGCGAATTAACTTTAATGAAAAATTATAAAGAACAAGAAAGAGAAAAACATACATTAATTGATTTGTTTTGGGAATGTACTTTAACTTGTAATGCTAAATGTAAACATTGTGGAAGTAGTGCTGAAAAGAAAAAATATGCTGGAGAGTTGACAACAGAGGAAATTAAATCAGCTTTTAAACAAATAGCAAATGATATGGATGCAAGTAAAATATTAATAAATGTTACAGGTGGAGAACCTTTGGTTAGACAAGATTTGTGCGAAGTGATGGAATATGCAACAAATGAGCTGGGTTTTCATTGGGGAATGACTACAAATGGTATTCTATTAAATGATGAAAATATCCAGAAATTAAGAAAAGCTAATATGGAAACAATTTCTATAAGTATTGATGGATTAGAGAAAACGCACGATACATTTAGAGGGGTTCCTGGTTCATATAAGATAATAACTAATAATATAAAGAAATTAAAAGAGGCAGATTTTGTAAAGCATCTTCAAGTTACCACAGTATTTCATAAAGAAAATATAAATCAATTAGATAAACTGTACAATATAATGTTAGACTTAGGGTTAGATTCGTGGAGATTAGTTTCAATGGATCCAATAGGAAGAGCAAATGAAAATAATGATTTATTGCTTAATGGAGAAGAAATAAGGCAATTACTTGACTTTATAAAGTCAAAGAAAAAAGATAAAAGATTAGAACTTACATATGGTTGTCCTGGATTTCTAGGATTAGATTATGAGAAAGAAGTGAGAAAACACTATTTCTATTGCAGAACAGGCATAAATGTTGCGAGTATTTTATACAATGGTGACTTATTTGTTTGCCCTAATGTACCTAGAATAAAAAGATTCATACAAGGAAATATCAGAACAGATAATTTTAAAGATGTTTGGAATAATAAGTATAAAGAATTTAGAAGTAAAGACAGAACTAAATGCGAAGAATGTAGTAAATGTGAACAATGGGAATATTGTTTAGGTGGTGCATTCCATACATGGAATTTTACTGATAATGAGCAAAATAAATGTACTTACAATATGATTAATGAAGTATAGGAGTTATTTATGAAAGTAGTAGAAAAAATAGAAAAAAGCTTAATAGGAATAGGAACAGTTTTATCATTATTGCCAATTAAAGTTTTTGCAATAAGTGATTCAATGATGAGAATAAGTCCTGCATATGGAGTACAAGAACCAGTACGAAACAATTTGATCAGTAGTATATGGAATATCTGTAGGATGTTTATTATACCAATAGCTTTATTAATAGGAATCATAATATATTTGAAAAAAAGTAAAAGTAGTAAGAGAAGAAAAATTATTACAGCGTTGATTACGATAGGTATTGTTGCAACTCTAGATTTTATAATTAATTATATAATATATAATCTAATATAAGGAGAAATATATGAAGAAGATTATTTTAAAAACCAAAAAAGTAATAATTTCAATTGTATTAGCAATCATATCATTTCCAAATAAAATTTTCGCAGCTATAAATCCAAGTGCATTAGATATACAAGATTTATATGGACCACCAACAGATATATTATATGGTGTTCCTAGACCAAGCACGGTAACAATAATTTGGAGGATTGCACGAACTTTTATAATTCCTATAGCATTATTGATAGGATTGATAATCTATCTAAAAAAGAGTAAAGGTAGCAAAAAAAAGAAAATATTAGTAACAATAGGAATTATCTCTATAACTGCAATGCTATACTTTGTAGTTAATAAAATCATATACGGATTAGCCTAAAATGTATATTATAAAAAGGATTTTGAGATATTTATTTTCAAAATCCTTTAATTGAAAATAAACTTCCGGCTGTGCCGGTAGTAACGTAGGCTTAAGCTTTGTAACAATCAAAACTCCCTTCATGACATAATATCAATACGATTCGACGCGTAATGATATAATAAAATGAAGGGAGTTTTGAGTTATGAATAGTATATTTAATAGGAAAGGTAAAACAGAAAGTACTAATGATAACATAGCGAGTTTATCACATACAAAATGGAATTGCAAATATCATATTGTGTTTACACCAAAATATAGAAGAAAAATTTTTTATGGGCAAAAAAGAATGGAGATAGGAAAGATATTAAGAGATCTTTGTGACTGGAATGAAGTGAAAATTATAGAGGCTGAAGTTTGCCCAGATCATGTGCATATGTTTGTGTCAATACCACCAAAGTTATCAGTAGCACATTTTATGGGGATATTAAAGGGCAAAAGCAGCCTCATAATTTTCCAGAGATGGTCAAATTTGAAATACAAATTTGGCCAGCGAAGTTTTTGGTGCCGTGGCTACTATGTAGACACGGTTGGTAAAAACGAAAAAAAGATAGCAGAATATGTAAGAAATCAATTAAATGAAGATATGATGTATGATCAAATATCAATAAAAGAATATAAAGACCCGTTTAACGGGTCATAAGAAACGCAAGCGTCGAATCAGCTATACGCCTTGAGGCGTTGCTTGTAAAAGAGCCTTTTAGGCGTCTAACAAAATGCCCCCAGCTAAGCTGGGGGATTTTTACGATTATTTATTCTCTATAATCCACTCATAAACCTCATTTTCAGTTAGTTTACCTTTTTTCATTTGGCTAATTTTTTCTTTAGCCTGTTTTTTCCAAGTTTCAAAATCTTGGGCAAGTTTTTTATTGTTTTTATTTTTTCGAACTTGCATAAATTTTTGTTGATATGTTCTCCTATATTCTCCCATAGCCTTATTTTGTTTTAATCTTTCCGTATAAGATTGAAAAGCACCTAAATCTCTACAAGGTTTTGAATTTTCTTTTGGGT
>CAKNJL010000083.1 GCA_930982035.1 uncultured Clostridium sp. | reverse complement strand
AAAAACAGGGATTCAAGGACCGTCCCTCAATCCCTGTTTTCCAAGGTCTGTCCCTCAATCCCTGTTTTCCAAGGTCTGTCCCTCAATCCCTTTTTTCCAAGTACCGTCCCTCAATCCCTTCTTTCCAAGGTCTGTCACCTAATCCCTTTTGACACTTCCCCAAATTCCAAATTCAATGTATATTTTTTTATTTTTTGGAAAAACTATCTTTAAAAGTTTATGGAAAGGAATGAATTTTTTATGGATATTAAAAAACATTTAACTATAACTGGTAATTCAACAGTTTCATGGAAGGATGCTATAGTAAAAGCAATTGCTGAAGCATCTAAAACTATAGATTATCTTTCTGATGTAAGAATAATAGAACAAAGAGCAACAATCAGCGGTGACAAAATTTCTGAATATTTTGTTGACCTAGACCTTTCTTTTTCTATTGATCTAAACAGAAAAGATAACAAAGATGCATAATAAAAATAAGTTTTACAAATTTAATAATTAAGAATAATAAAATAAAAATACAAGTAATCATTTTTATTTTATCTAATTATGAAAGGACGGAATAATATGGAAAATCCAACAGAAACAAAGAAAGACTATCAAGATTATGTTGATAAAAAATCTCCAAATTCTCCAATTCTAAAAAATTGCTTTAATGCTTTCTGGGTTGGTGGATTAATTTGCACAATCGGTCAGATTATTCTTAATATTTGCAAAGATCGAGGATTTGATACACAAATTTCTAGTACAATTGTTTCCATTTTATTAATAGGTTTATCTGCATTTCTTACTGGATTAAACATTTTTAATAAAATCGGAAAATTTGCAGGTGCTGGTTCTTTAATCCCAATTACAGGTTTTGCAAATTCTATTGTTTCTCCAGCTATGGAGTATAAATCAGAAGGTTATGTTATGGGCGTTGGCGGAAAAATGTTTACTGTAGCTGGACCTGTATTGGTATTTGGAATATCTGCGTCAATTTTGGTAGGTATTATTTATTTAATTTTTAATACACAAAGTATAACTTTAGTTTAAAGCGGAACAATAGGGACGTGCTAAATCGTTCCATTTTGATACGATTTGGCATGCCCACAACGTTCCACTTTTTAAAAGGAGTTGATTTTTTTGGAAAGATTAGGAAAACAAACTATAAAATTTAATACCCCTCCTACTATTTTAGAATGTGCTTCTATAGTTGGTCCTAAAGAAGCAGAAGGCCCTTTAGCTAAATATTTTGACCAAACTTTAGAAGATGAGTTTTGGGGTGAAAAAACATGGGAAAAAGCTGAAAGTAAAATTATAAAAGAAACCGTAAATATGGTTATTCAAAAAGCGCGGAATTTCTGCAAATGATATTGATTGCATGTTTGCTGGGGATTTACTTAATCAATGTATTTCTTCAAGTTTTGGATTAAGGGAATTAAATATTCCGTTTTTCGGAGTTTTTGGTGCTTGTTCTACTTTTGTGGAGTCTTTAACTTTATCTGCCATCTGTACTGAAAGTTTTGCTAATAATGTTTTATGTGCTACTTCTAGTCATTTTTGTAGCGCTGAAAAACAATTTAGATTCCCATTAGAATTAGGGAATCAAAGACCTCCTACAAGTCAATGGACAGTTACAGGTTCTGGAAGTGCTATTGTTTCAAAAAACGGATCTGGACCATATATTACTCATGTTACTCCTGGCAAGATTATTGATATGGGTATAAAAGATGGTAATAACATGGGTGCAGCAATGGCTCCAAGTTTTGCTGATACATTGGTTACTCATTTTTCTGATACTGGCAGAAATCCTAGTTATTATGACGCTATTATTAGTGGTGACTTAGGTTATGTTGGTAAAGATATTGCCATTGATTTGTTAAAAACTAATGGTTATAACATAAAAAGTAATTATAATGATTGTGGTGTTTTAATCTTTGATAAAGAAAAACAAGATACTCATAGCGGTGGTAGTGGATGTGCTTGTTGCGGTACTGTATTTTCCGGATATTTCTTTAAAAAATTAAAAGAAAAGAAAATTAATAAACTTTTATTAATTGCTACAGGTGCATTGATGAACTCTACTAGTTCTCAACAAGGAGAATCTATTCCTGGTATCGCACATGCAATCAGCATTGAAAATTAACTATCACAAAAATTTTATATTTTATAATTGTTTATTTCTTTATACATTACATTCCATAACTAAAATTGTAATGTAAATATATTGAAATTTCTATAATATTTTTTGAAAGGATTGAATTATTATGGATAATATTGATTGGGCATCTGTTTTTGAATGGTCTACTCTTTTAAAATGTTTTGTTGTCGGTGGATTAATCTGCGTTGTTGGACAAATACTAATCGATAAAACAAAATTAACACCAGCTAGAATTTTAGTAACCTTTGTAACTTTAGGTGCTATTTTAGGTGGTCTTGGAATTTATCAATATTTAGTTGATTTTGCAGGTGCTGGAGCAACTGTTCCTTTAACAGGTTTTGGTTATAATTTAGCTAAAGGTGCTATTGAAGAAGTTAAAAATATTGGTCTTGTTGGGGCTTTTACAGGAGGTGTAAAAGCTGCCGCTGGGCGGAATAGCAGCAGCTATCTTCTTTGGATATCTTGCTTCTCTAATATCAAAACCCAAAATGAAAAAACAATAAACGAAAGTTGTTAATGGTTGTCAATGGTTGTCGGTGGTTGTCGGTGGTTGTCGGTGGTTGTCAATGGGGACGGAGATTTTGACAACATTGTTATTAACAATGTTGTCAAAATCTCCGTCCCCATTGACAACCGCTGACACGACCTGGCCCGTTTTGTCTGCGTTTTGTCTACGACTTGGTCTGTTTTGTCTTATTTATCTATATTTTTATATCTATAATATGCAAATCCTCCAAACGCTATAATTGCTAAAATAACTATTATTTTAAATGTAAAGCTACCTGCAAATGGTAAAACCTTAGATGAGACCGTATCATCTTTCTTACCTTGAACACTTCCATTATTATTTGTTCCATTACCATTAAGTCCTAAAATATCCTCTACTCCTCCAATTAGTTCACCATCTATATAAAATACTGGATCTATTTGAGTATTTGTTTCTAAAGTATATACATTTTCTACTTCTTCTCCATTTGCTTGTGCAATTTCTCTAATATATACATATAAATTATCAGATTCAGATATTTCATCTATATTTGTTAGATCATTTGAGTTTATATTTAATGTAATAGAATATGTTCCATCACTTTCTTTTTGAATCGTAGTCTCTTTCCAATCTGTTATATTTTCATCTCCTTGTGTTCCAGAAAGATGATAATAATATTTATAAGTATTTGTTTCATCACCAATTTTAATTCCTGCTATTTTTATTGTTATTTCAACTGTTGACTTTTCTAAATCAGCAGAATTAAAATATACTTTTGCATCTGTTATTTTTGAACTCGCACTATCAAAATTTGAAGGAACTGGTTCACCTGTTTGTTCTCCTGGCTCTTCAGGGGTTGTTGGTGTATCTGGTTGTTCTGTACCTAATGTCGTATATGCTTTTATAGTTGCATTTCCCGCATTTATTTGGCTACCTGTTGCTAAGTCTGTCCAAACATTATCTTGAAATCCTGCTACTGTCGCTAAAAAGCTTTCTCCTTCATTTACAACAACATTTTGATAACCTGATGAAGCTCTATCATCTTTATATTCTAGGGCAATTTGAACAGGATCTGCGCTTGTTTCAACTTGTAGAACTACAGCAAACGAATTACCTGTCAATGCTATTGGTTCTTCAAATTCTAATACATGATATCCTGGCTCTATATTTACAGTATCTCCTTCTTTTAATTTAATTTCTTGCAAGTTATTCACATCTTTGCTGTTCCCTTTAGGGTTTACATACACTTTACAGTTTGTATATTCTTGATATGTATATATACTCACTTTATCTAATGATTCTTGAACACTTGAATTTCTGTCAAAAACATTTGCTATATATAATTGGTTTGCGTTTGTTGTGACATTTCCATTTGGTCCTAGTTCGTCATTTTGATATACATTATCATAATTTTTACCATATTCTGCTTTTTCTATTCCCATTAAGCCAGAATATACATTGCAATCTTCATAAGAGATGTACATATATCCTTCATTTCCTACTTCAACTACAAGTTTATCACCTTCTATTGCTACTTTACTTTCTCCATAAACAATTTTACTATAATTCATAACAATTTCATCTGTTACATCATTTACCGAAGTCCAATTATTAGTATCTTTTAAAGCATTATAAAGTTCTTCTTTAATAGCTGAAAGATCCTCATTCATATAATCTCCCCATGAATTTTTTATAATCCATGCACCTTTTGCTGTTGGTCTTTGATTTTCATTGAAATTTTCAACAGCATAATCATCATCCCAACCAATAATAGTTACTGCATGGTCAACAGGTTCTTCAATTTCACTATTACAATACATTGCTCCTGTTTCATTATTATAATAGTCTCCTGAAAAAGCATTAGCACCATGTACCATTGCTGATATTCCACCATAATTTATTATATGTTGCTTCATTTTTTGCATTAAGTCTGGATCATCTTCTGAAAAAACAACTGTATCATATAAAGTTGTTTTCACATCCTGATTTAATACATTTGAAATGTCCACTTCTTTTACTTCTCCTATACTATCATCTCTATCTATAAATGGAAAATCTTTTTCATCAACAGCTCCCAGCCCATTTGCTAAGTACTGTGTCGCCATATTTAAAGTTCCTCCATCACTTAATTTTCTTGAATATCCATACTCATTAACTTCATTATTCAAAAACGCTCCAGATCTTATTGTTGCATAATCCATATGGCTTTCTGAAAAATCATATTCAGTTGTTGCTCTTGAATTTTGTTTGTCATCTAGACCCAAATGTGATTCTAATGCTCCTATTGTTGCAAATGCCCAGCAAGCATTTGCTTTTTGTTGATTTCTTACTTTTACATTTTCAGGGATATCATTTTTTAAATTATAACTTTTGTCTGCTACTGATGCCTTTAACATCTGATAAGTTTTAAATATATTGTTAGTACTCTTTAAATAAGATGTGTTATCTCTAGAAGTTATTATGTCATATTTTATTGGCTCAATAGTATTTTCCTTTTCTTCATCATTCAAATTTAACCAATTTTGATATCTTTCTGAGTATTCAGCTTCTTTAAGTTCTAATTCTGAATTATTGTTTGCATATGATTGTCCTACAAAAGCTGTGATACTTAATATTATTACTACAATAAATAGCTTTATTAATATTTTTTTCATAACATAACCCTTTCCCTTTTTTATTCTCATTATTAGCTTATCATTTACATATAATTTTTTCAATAAATCTGCTTCCTTTTAAAAAAATTTAATTTTTTTGTAACATTTTTGTAAACTTTTTGTAAAACAAAATCAAGCCCGGTTAAAAACCTGGCTTGATTTTGTTTTTGTTTTATTTCCTTATGCTTTTTTTGCAATTTCAGCTATTTCTGTAAAAGCTTTTGGGTCTGTTACAGCTATTTCAGCTAACATTTTTCTATTTATTGTTACATTAGCTTTTTTTAACCCTGCTATTAATCTGCTATATGTTGTTCCATTCATTCTAGCCGCTGCATTTATTCTTGCTATCCATAATTTTCTAAAATTACTTTTCTTATCTTTTCTTCCTACATACGCATATGCTAAAGATTTCATAACTGCTTGATTAGCATTTCTAAATCTATAATGTTTTGCTCCATAATATCCTTTGGCTTGTTTTAATATTTTTTTATGTCTTGCTCTTGTTGTTCTTGCTGTTTTTACTCTTGCCAT
>CAKNJL010000082.1 GCA_930982035.1 uncultured Clostridium sp. | reverse complement strand
TCGCTAATAAAATAAAGTTATTTTTTAGTGAAATATTCAAAAATTATTGACAGTTTATGTAAATATAGTGCAAGGAGAGACAAAAAGAATTCACCAAAAATTAACACAAATTACTTGTAAAAAACTACATATTGGTGTAAAATACACATGTATTGCAAAAATGCTAGGAGGAAGGATAAAACATGAGATTTGTAACAGATGAAAAATCACAAAAAGAATATAAAAAATTTTTAGAAGGACATGAAAGATGCAACTTTCAACAATCCTTAGAATGGGCAGAAGTAAAAAAGCCAAACTGGAAACCAGAAGTCATCTTAGCAGAAGACGAAAAAGGAAAAATAATAGGTTCATTATGTGTATGGGTAAGAAAAATGCCTATATTTGGGAATATGATGTATTCATCAAGAGGACCAGTATGTGATATACATGATAAAAATGTGATGGAACAACTAACAGAAGGAGCAAAAGAACTAGCTAAAAAATATAATGCTTTTGTTTTAAGAATAGAGCCAGATATATTAAGTGAAGATCAAGAATTCAGAAAAATTGTTACAGAATTAGGATATAAAATAAAAGATGATGCAAAAGATTTTAAAGATGAAATACAACCAAGATATGTATTTAGACTAGATATAAAAAATAAAACAGAAGAAGAAATCATGGCTGGATTTCATCAAAAATGGAGATATAATATAAGGCTAGCAGGAAGAAAAGGTGTAACAGTAAAAGATGGAACAAGGGAAGATTTAAAAGATTTCCACAAAATTATGGTGGAAACTGGTGAAAGAGACGGTTTTATAATAAGACCACTAGAATATTTTGAAAAAATGTATGATTGCTTAGGACCAGAGCATATGAAAGTGTTAATGGCGTATTATGATGGTGAGCCAATATCAGGAGTTATACCAATCTTTTATGGTAATAAAACATGGTATTTATATGGAGCAAGTAGTAACAAACATAGAAATCTAATGCCAAATTATTTATTACAATGGGAAATGATAAAAATGGCAATAGCAAGACATGATGACATATATGATTTTAGAGGAGTATCAGGAGTAGTAGACGAAAGTCATCCTCAATATGGATTATACAGATTTAAAAAAGGTTTTGGTGCAACATTTACAGAATTTATAGGAGAAGTGTATTATCCATTTAAACCATTAAAATATAAGCTATATAAATTTTCAGAAAAAGCATTTAGAACATTAAGACAATTAAAAAGAAAAAGTTTAAATAAAAAATAATACATTAGGGACGTGTCAAATTGGACATTTTTTGTCCAAAAGGGACACTCCTAATGAACCAATATTAGATATAACTAAAAAATTCAAAATATGAAGAAAATAGAATATAGTAAGGTATGACAAAATTAAGGAACATGTGTATTTTGAACAAAAAATGTTCAATTTGATATATTTTCAAAAAACAAAGGAGACCTGTCCCTTTTGGACAAAAAATGTCCAATTTGACACGTCCCCAAAAGGAAAGGAAAGAAATGAAAGCTTTAGTTATAGAAAAAAAGGATTTAGTGCATAATATAGAACAGATAAAAAAGCATGCTGAAACTAATGGTCCAGATGATAAAGGAAGAAAAGTAAAAATAATTGCGGTAGTTAAAGGAAATGGATATGGATTAGGTATTGTAGAATTTACTAAGATATTAATAGATAATGGAATATCTTTTTTTGCAGTATCAACAATAGAAGAAGCAATAAAATTAAGAAAAGCAGGAATAAAGCAAGATATATTGATGTTATCATCAACAGCTATAAAAGAAGAGGTAAAAGAACTTATTAACAATAATATTATAATTTCAATAGGTTCAAAAGAAGATATAAAAACTGCAGAAGAAGTGGCAAAAGAGGAAAATAAAAAAATTAGGGCTCATTTAAAAATAGATACAGGATTTGGCAGATATGGATTTATTTATTCAGATAGAGATTCTATGGTAGAAGCAATAAAAGGAATAGAGAATATCGAGATAGAAGGCACATTTTCACATTTTTCTGTTAGTTTTTATGATGATAAATATACAAAATTACAATTTGACAGATTTATTAATGTAATTGAAGTTTTAAAAATGAATGATATAGAGACAGGAATGTTGCATATATGTAATTCATCAGCTTTTATAAAATTTCCAAATATGCACTTGAATGCGGTAAGAGTAGGGTCTGCATTTTTAGGAAGAATAGCATTTAAAAATAGTTTGGGATTAAAAAGAATTGCATATCTAGAATCAGAAGTGTCTGAAATAAAAGAATTGCCAAAAGGATTTAATATAGGATATTCTAATACATATAAAACAAATAAAGAAACAAAAATAGCGTTAATACCAACAGGATATATGGATGGAGTAAATATAGAAACAGGAAGAGATATGTTCAGAGTAGTGGACAAGCTAAGATATATTGTAAGAGATATAAAAGATTTTTTTAAAAATCAAAATATGTATGTAAAAATTGGTGATACTAAATGTAAAGTATTAGGAAGGATAGGAACATATCATATTGTTTGTGATATAACTGGCAAAAATATAAATATAGGTGAAAAAGCAATAATAAATATAAATCCAAAATATGTAGATTCTAGTATTAGAAGGGAGTACAGATAATGGCTTCAGAAGAGAAAAAAAATAATATTGAAGAAAAGAAAGAAGAGTATAAAGAACTTAAAGGAATAGGATTTTTTAAAAAGGTAAAATATTCTATTTTCAATATAGAGAAATATGCAGAAATGGCGACAGAAGGATTGGGAAAAGCTGTATCATATATTGCAAAATTAGTAGCAGTATTAGGAATTATATTAAGTGTATGGACTTTGTATCAGATATATCAAATGATACAAGAAGGAACAAATTATGTTGAAAATGAATTTCCAGATTTCTCATATAGTGATGGAACATTAACTGTAGATACTGATGAAGTAATAAATATAGATAATGAACAGTTTGGAAAAATTATAATAGATACTAATACTGATTCAGAAGAAACCATTAATCAATATAAAAATTCTATAAATGAAGCAGGAACAGGTGTAATAATACTAAAAAATGAAGTAATATTCAAAAATATAACAATGATTGGTGAAGTTTCATATAACTATAAAGAATCTTTAGAAAGTATGAATATAGCAGAATTCAATAAACAAGATTTAATAAATTATGTGAGACAAGGACAAATAAATTCTGTATATGTAAGTTTGTTTGTGTCACTATTTATATACAGTTTTGCCATGTATTTTGTAAATACATTGTGGTATGCAGTTATTATAAGTATTGTTGGATATTTTACAATGTGGATATTAAAAATGAGAATAAGATATGTTGCAGTATTTAATATGTCAATTTATGCACTTACACTTTCAACAGTTTTAAATATAATATATCTACTTGTTAATATATTCTTTAACTTTAATATAGAATATTTCAGCATAATGTATGTAACTGTAGCAACGATTTATTTATTAGCAACAATATTTATTATTAAGTCTGATTTGATAAAAAAACAGGGTGAAGTGATGAAAATAATAGAAGCACAAGAGATAGTGAAAAAAGAAATAGAACAAAAAGAAAAAGAGGAAGAAGAAAAGCAAAAACAAGAAAAACCAGAAGAAGATAAAAAAGAAAATAAAGATAAGAAAGACAAAAAAGGTAATTTGGATAATGATGAACCAGAAGGTTCAAAGGCGTAAAAGTTTTATATAAATTATGCTTACGTAAAATATGTGTCAAACAATGACTTGAGCTTTAAAATGTTATAAATAAAAAACTTAAAAAAGCTCGCTATTAATCTTAAGAAAAATACAAAAGTAAATCAAAAAAGAAAAAAGGTTATAGGTCATCCTTTATAAAACCTAAATATAATTGTAAGGAATGATATAAAAGATGAAAAAGGAAAAGAACGACAATAAAGACAAGCAACAAAATAAAAAATTACTTATATCACTGATTGCTCTAATAATTTTACTGGTAATAGTAATAGCAGGAGTTATAATATATAGTATGAATAGTGATAAAGAAGATGAAAATACACTAGCATACACAGATTTAATAAAAGAAATATCATATGGTAATATAGAAAAAGTAGAACTTACAACAGGAAGTAGAACAGCTAAAATAAAAATTAGAGATGAAGAAGAAGAAAAGACTGCAATAATACCAGATACAGAAGCATTTATAACATTAATTCAAACAAAAGTTGCCGAAGGTAATGAAATAGAATTAGTACAAAAACCACAAAGTTTTTTTGCTCAACTTCCAGGCACAATATTTTCAATATTACCAACATTAATTATGGTGGCATTATTTATAATGATTTTTAAAATGCAAGGACTTGGAGAAAAAGGAAAAGTATATGATGAAACTGAAAGAAAAACAAAAGTAAGATTTGATGATGTTGCAGGTTTAGAAGAAGAAAAAGGAGAATTAAAAGAAATAGTTGATTTCTTAAAAAGACCAGAAAAATATACTAGAATGGGTGCAAGAGTTCCTAAAGGAGTGCTTTTATATGGTAAACCTGGAACAGGTAAAACATTAATTGCAAAAGCAATTGCAGGAGAGGCTGATGTACCATTTATATCAATGAGTGGTTCAGAATTTATTGAAATGTTTGCAGGACTTGGAGCTTCTCGTGTTAGAAAATTATTTGAAAAAGCTAGAAAACTAGCACCATGTATTGTATTTATAGATGAAATAGATGCAATTGGATCAAGAAGAACTTCAAATAGTGGAGCAGAAACTGAAAATAATCAAACATTAAATCAATTATTAGTAGAAATGGATGGATTTGGATCAGAAGAAACAATTATTGTTTTAGCAGCTACAAATAGACCAGAAATGTTAGATAAAGCATTATTAAGACCAGGAAGATTTGACAGACAAATAACAATACCAAATCCAGATTTAAAAGGAAGACTAGAAATATTAAAAATTCATAGTAAAGATAAAAAATTGTCTGATGATGTAAATCTAGAAAGTATAGCAGAAGATACAGCTGGATTTACAGGTGCAGAACTTGAAAATATATTAAATGAGTCTGCAATTGTTGCGACTAAAAATAAACATGAAGAAATTGAAAATGATGATATTGAAGAAGCTGTAAAGAAAGTAACAGTTGGGCTAGAAAAGAAAGGAAGAGTAATTTCAGACAAAGATAAAAGATTAACTGCATATCATGAAGCAGGACATGCAGTAGTTAGTAGATATTTACCAACACAAACTAATGTAAAAGAAGTTTCAATTATTCCTAGAGGTATCGCAGGTGGATATACAATGTATAAATCAAATGAAGATAAATACTATATCTCAAGAACAGAAATGCAAGAAAAATTGATAGCTTTATTAGGTGGTAGAGCTGCTGAAAGATTAGTTCTAGATGATATATCTACAGGTGCAAGTAATGATATAGAAGTTGCAACTCAAATTGCAAGAGATATGGTAACTAAATATGGAATGAGCGATAAATTAGGTCCAATTGATTTCCAAGGCAAAGAACCTTACGAAATTCAAATGTTTGGGGAGAATATTGGAGATAAAATTGGTGAAGAAGTTAAAACTTTAATTGATACAGCGTATAATGATGCAATTACATTATTGAAGGAACATAGAGATAAATTAGATAAGATTGCACAAACTTTGTTACAAAAAGAAAAAATTAATGAACAAGAATTTAATAGTATATTTGAAGAAGAATAATTATTAGCAATTCATAATAAAATGGAACCCCCTTAGAGCAAAAAAGCTCTAAGGGGGTTAGGTCTATTTTTGGTAACTGTCTAAAATAAGGATACTCTTTATGAAATCTATGAAATAGCTTGCTAGAATCAAGCTTTGAAATTCAAAACCACCAGATAAACTTAGATTACCCATAAGTTCTTTAGCTCTTTTAGAAATTAATTTCCAATTACTCTCAACAAGGGGAGTTTTCGGAAAAAGAGTAATTTCTATGCCATTCACTGTTACAGGAAATACACTTTTTTCTAAGGATGCAATAAAGAAGAGTAAATCCGTGTAAGAATGATAGTTAGCAGTTGTTATGCTGGCTTCATCTTTTATTGTACAACCTAATTGAGAAGCCATATCTAAAATGGTTTGCCGGTTTGCACAGATGAAAGATGAATTTTGAAACTCTACATTCTCATTGGTTTCTAAACATGTTACAATTAATGAAAAAGCTTTTGTCATAATATAGACCTCCTTAATGAAAAAAAATATTTTTGTAAGTATACATAAATATTATAACATGGATTTATGATAAAGTCAATAATAAATGTATTTAAGTGTATTTAATTTATGATAAAATCACCTTAAAAGTTTAGAAACGAATAT
>CAKNJL010000081.1 GCA_930982035.1 uncultured Clostridium sp. | reverse complement strand
ATGTTTGTACATAGTTATTTTTGATTTTTCATACATTCTTATTTTATCATTTTTACATATCTTTTTAGGGCTTTTGTTAAAGTTTACATTCCTTATTCTCACTTTGCGTTTTGGATGCTATATTCTTGCTTTAGGACCACGCGCAAGCGTTTAGTACAATAGTAATAACCAATGCTATTAATGTAATACCTTTTCTATCAAATTTAAAATTTTTCATTTTATTATCATTCCCTTCTTATTCTTATGTATTTCTTAATATATTTTGATAATTGTAATTTTATATAGTTTTATTTACTTTTCTTTAGTTCACCTCCATTTTTATTTCATACTTGATTGACATATAACTTTAAAGATTTTGCTATATGAAAAAATCACATATTAATTTTAGATGATATTTACCATTTAATATCTTGTTATATGAAAAATTCTTTTTATATTTTTAATATATTATTTCTTTATAATATCTTTAATTGAAATACTTAAAGAAAACTATTAAAAAAGCAAACATAAGTAATTTCAATAGTTTTTAACAATTTTGCGATTATAAAATTTTCTATTCTTTTTCCTTTCATAGTAATTTATCTCTTTTTTGATATTTATTTTTTTTGGCTTTTTACCTTGACTTAGAAATAATTTATTGATAAAATTTAGACATAAAAAATTTTCTTAGAGTATTTCACTCTAAGAAAATTTTATTTATATTTTTTATTCTTTTAGCAACTTATTTACACGTTCATTTACTTTCTTTTATTATTATCTCCTTATATTGTTCCACTAATTTATTGTAACTTTCTTCTGTTATGTATTCATTTACCTCATGTGCTGTTATAGGTCCCGGACCTAGTATCACTCTGTTTACTCCTTTTATAAAACTAGCTTCTGTTATAAAATTAGCTGTTTTTATTTTATTTACAAGATTACATTCATCTATAAATGGCTCTATACACTGTATAATATTTATTTCACAATCATATTTTTTAGCTAACTCTTCTACTTTTTCTTTGATTTCATTTATATGTACTTTATTTGCAATTCTAAAATCTATACTCACTTCACAATTTGATGGAACAGAATTTTTTGCACTACCTCCTTTAATAATTCCTACATTCATTGTTGTATATGGTACATCATATCTATTTTCAAGATATATTTTTATTTTTTCATTATAGAATTTGTCTAACTCTGATAAAAATTTGACTGCATTTAAATTAGCACTCTTTCCTTTTTCTGGATTACTTGAATGTACCTTTATTCCATTGAACTTCAAGTCATACTCTAATAGCCCTTTACTACCTGATAATATTTCATTATTTGTTGGTTCTCCAAATATTACTGTTTGTGGAAAATTCTCTTTTGCTTTGACAATATCATAAATACCTTTGAATTCTCTTTCTTCATCATAAGTAAAATATAATTTCATGCCATATTTTAATTTTGTAAAATCAATTTCTGAAACAGCCTCTAACATGGCTGAAATTCCGCCTTTCATATCACAACTTCCTAATCCATATAATTTATTATTAACTTGTGTTAATTCAAATGGATTAGTGTCCCAACCTTCTATGTATTCTACTGTATCTGTATGTCCTAAAAAACCTAATCTTGGCTCTTTTCCAATACTCATTATTAAGTATTTTCCTTTATATTCTGTTTTGAAATTTAAATCAAGTAGATATTTTTCAATATAATTAATAATTTTACTATTTTCTTTATCTCCTATTGTATTAAAATTTATTAAATCTTTTAGAATTTTATATTTTTCTTGAATCATAGTTTACTCCTTTTAGAATACTTTCATCTTTACTTCTTTTCCCTTGAACGCATACACCATTTTTGTTATATTTTTATATCCTCTTTCTTGTAGATTTTGTTCGTACTGTTTTTCTTCTATTTGTTTTTTTGCATTTTCTATTGTTTCTTCTATTGTTTTTTCTTCCTTGTCTTCTAATACTTTAAATTCCATTATAAAACTATTTCCATTTTTGTCTTTGGGCTCTAGCATTATGTCATATCTTCCCATTCCTGATTCTCTATTTGAATTTACATAGTATGTATCTTTTAATCCGACTAACATTCCTAATACAAATGCATGATAAAAGTTTTCTGCTGTGTTTTCTCCCACGTCCATATAACTAAACATTTCTACTACTAATTTTTCAAATTTTTTCTCATATTCTTTTAAATTTAATGTTACTAGATCTTTTAATATACTTTGTAAATCATTTCCTATTACTTTATTTCTAAACCAATTATCTATTATTTCTTCAAATAAAAGTTTAATTTCGTAATTTGGGAGTGCAACTTTATATATTTTATTTGGTAAGTCCACTACCTCTACTACTTTTAGATATCCTGTTCCTAGCATTAGACCCCAGATATTATCTTCATTATTTTCTATTCCTACTATTACTGTCTCTAAATCTATCTTTACTTCGATTGTTTCTCCTTTTAACAGACTTTCCATTTTGTCTTTTACTGTTGATGATTTTTTTAGTATTAACTTTATCAAATCATTAGAACTTGTATTTACCCAATATGGTTTTAATTGCTTGTCTGTTAAATAATTTAGTATACTCCATGGATTATATATTCCTTCTACATTTCCTATTTTATATCCGTCATACCATTTCTTTATTTCTTCTTTGTCATCTTCTACCTTGAAATCTTCTATTACTTTGTCCATTTCTTCTTCTGTTATTCCAAAGTCATCTGCAAATTCATTGTCTAATACTGTAAATACTTTGAAATTATTTGCTCCACTAAATATACTTTCTTTTGCTACTCTGGATACTCCTGTCAAGACTGTTTTCTCTAAATATGGATTATCTTTAAATGTTGTTCCATAAAATGTTTTTAGAAATTTTATTGCTTCTTCATAATATCCTTCTACATATGCTGATTGTATTGGTACATCATATTCATCTATTAATAATATTGCTGGTCTTTCATATTCTTTATATAATAGTCTAGTTAGTAAATATAATGCTTTTTGTATTTCTATCTTATCTGCTCTAAAATTTAAAATATTATTAAATCTTTCTTTTTCTATATCTAATAATTTATCACTTTTTAATAAATAAGCATGGTCTATATATAGTTCTAATAACTCTGTTTTTAATTGTATTAATGATTCTTCAAATGTGCTACCATTCATATCTTTTAATGTTAAATATATTACCGGATAATATCCTAATTTTGATGTGTATTTTTCGTCTTGTGTTATTATTTTTAATCCTTCAAAAAGTTCTTTATTATCTTTTTGTCTACAATCAAAATAATATCTTAACATACTCATATTTAATGTCTTACCGAATCTACGTGGTCTTGTTATTAGTATAACTTCACTTTTATTGTCTAATATATCTTTTATATACATTGTTTTATCTATATAGTAATAATCTTTTACTCTCATCTTTTTAAAATCACTTGTTCCTATTCCGATTCCTTCCATTAGTTATCCTCCATATTATTTTATTTCTTATATGAATTTTAACATATGTAAATTTCAAAAGCAATAACTTTAACGTTTGATTTCATTTGAAAACAAAAAAATCACTTTAGTTATTTAAAACGACTTTTTCATTTTATAACTTTAATTACCTCTCCATACTAAAAATATATGTACTATTTTTATCTATTACTTCCTTCAATATATTTCTAACCCAAGTCCATCCATCGTTATTCGTATACACAACAAAAATATTTGTATCTTTATAAACAATATTTCAAAGTATATTGATTTGTCTCTGTATCTTTTTCTATTCCTTATTAACCTCACATAGTTTATTTAAATTCCCCAAATTCTTTTTTGCTAATTCTTCAATCTGCTCTTGCATTTCATTTTTTAATATGTCACTTAGACCTTCAATATAATGTTTTTCTTTATAATTAATATTTTTTTCTGGGATAAAAACATGGAAATAAATTTAAAATCCGTACAACATAGTAATGTCAATAGATTCATTGAATAATTTTATAAAAATTACGTTTTGAATTTTAATGATAATTTATAAAATCATAAAACTCTATAAAGGCCATTTATGGGCATTTGTTTCTTTATCAAAATTTAGTAAAATTAAAAAATGCTTATATTCCAGTACTTACAGTGTATTTTCGATATACATAACCTCTACAATCATTGATACATCTATGGTTCGAGCTATATAATTTTTTCATGTTTTTATCCTGATTTTTTTCTAAAATTTCGTGCATTGTTATTAGTTCTTTGTTATAATATACATATAGTTTATTATTTTCTTCTCGAACCTCAACAGTTTGATTAATAAACTTATGTGGTACAGAATATCTTCTTCCTTTGTAATAAAATAATGATTTATTTGATATTTTTAAGTGATGTGTATTTATCAAATATTGTTCCATTATTTGTTTATTTGGCAAGGGTTCTAGATATTCTTTTTCTTTATTAAACACCATAATTGGTGCTACCCCTATTGTTGAATTTACTTGCTTGTTTACTTTTGAAATGATTTTATTAATTATTTTTATTGATTCTTGTTCATCTTCAAATTCATAAATCTATTTGCCGACCATCATTTCCTTTTGTATACGGATGTCTTAGTTTGCATTTTTTTGCATTAATTCCTATATCTTTAATAAATGCTTTAAATTCATCTAAAAACTCTCCTGTTTTTGTATTTACTATACTACTCATATTATCTGTAAGTAGTTCTTCCGATAGACCTCCAGTATATTCAAATGTTCTTATTAAACTCCTCTGTACATCAATTCTAGTTTTAAATTTACTATACACAAATACATGTAATCTACTTGTCCCAAGTGTTAAGGATAAAATATTAAATTCAAATATTTCTCCATATTTACTTATCATTTTTATATCTTCTTCCCAATCAAATTGTAATTGCTTTTCCATATCCGTTTCAATTCTTAAATGTGCTTTATTCTTCTTATTGGGCTTTAAATTATGTTTTTTTATGTTTGAATACGTTCCTATATCTTTATCTTCACTAAAGTATTGATGTAACCCTGTTACTGTTATTCCTGGAAGTTCTAATTTTTCTTTAATTTCATCTTTTGTTTTACATTTTCTATTTTTTTCTTATATTCTTCATTCATTTTGTTATACCTCCAGCAAAAGTATAACAAAAAAAGAATGTACTTTTGGAATTTAATTTGGAATTTAATTTTGCATAATTTTGTATATTTTTAAATTCCATTTTTTGTACATTCTTATTTTATCATTAACAACAATAAACATAATTAATAACAAATAACCATATACAGGTATTTTATCATTTTATATATAGTGAAAGTCGACTTGAATAAAAATCATGAGTACTATAAGGATTATTTCCATTTCTAGTTGAAGGACTATCAGCATATCCAAAATATCCTCCTCGTCTAACGCGAGAATCGTTGTTAACCGCTTCGATAGTCCATTCATAATTACAACCATATAAGTCATATATATTATTTAATTTATCATTAAAACTTTGATTACCTGTTATTCGAGTCTCATTTCTTGCTGTTCCAACATGTGGTATACTAGATTCTATTTCAATCCCACTACTTTTCAACCATTTCATTACTTGATCATATTGACAGCCATAAATCATACTTCCTTGAATTGAGTTTGTATTATATAACTTTTGCGTAGCATATAATCCGTACCATTTATACGTACTATTATTATCGGCAGTTGAAGATCTTACATTTTTTTTTGACTGAACTAGGAAGCCGGTTCCTTGACTAGTTGATGTTGCTCCTTCAGAACTTGTTTCATACCTTCCAACATAAAACCCATTATATATTTTTATACTTTTTATCATATCATTAAAATCTTCTTCTAAATCTTTTTTAAAATCTTTTTCATTTTTATAAGATTTTTCTAATATATTATTCATTTCACTTAAAATTTCTTGGTCAAAATCTTTTCCCAATACTATATCGGGTTCTCTAAAACTCCCATCACCATCAATTAGAGTTATATTTATTAAGTCATTTGTTTCTATCCAATTGTTAGGTTCATTTATATCAATAGCATTATATAATTTCCCCCATTTTTTTCCATTTTTATCTATTCCATACATTGTATTTGGATTATCTACTGGTATCCATACAAATTGATTATATTCTTCTTGCATTTTTTGTTTGGATTCTTCTGTCCACTCAAGATTTTCATTATCATTTATTTGATAGATTACTAAGCCGTTTTCTATAATCATTTCATCTTCGAATTTTGAAACAATAAAACCTTTGGGAATAATTGCAAAATCGCCATTTTTATCTTTAAATAATGAATTGCCGTTTGATAATGTTAATTCGTTTTTATCTGTATTCATTTGTAATTCGATTTTAGCTAATTTTAATTCTTCTTCTTGATTAGCTTCTTCTACTTCATTTTTTGCCTCATTTGCTTTTGTTAATATTCCGTTATTTCCTGTCAATGTCGCAATTGTTACTCCTGCAAGAATTAGCAAGACCACTATTGTAATAACAAGTGCTATTAATGTAATTCCTTCATTTTTTCTTTTTGTGTTTCTTTTCATAA
>CAKNJL010000080.1 GCA_930982035.1 uncultured Clostridium sp. | reverse complement strand
GGGTGAAATATTCGTTTCTAAACTTTTAAGGTGATTTTATCATAAATTAAATACACACTATATTTACATAAACTTGACTTTCTAAGAAATATTTGCTATAATTTATTTGTAACATTTAATTTTTTTCATAAGTATCCAGATTATATGGATACAAAATAGGAGGGAAATACATCATGAACAAAACTTCTTTATTAACAGCTATCATCATTACACTTATGCTTTGTACGATAGGAGGTATCGGCGGATATGCATATGGCAAACATGAAAATTCATTCTCTCAAAAAGAAACTGAAACAATGGAATTTGCACGGGATACTGGATATAAGCAGTCCTGTGTAGAATTGTCCTATTCGTTAGGAATGCTTTCAGATGACGATTATAATTCATATCTGGAAGCATCCGATAAGTATGAGAAAGATCCAAATAGTAAAAATTTGGAAAACTTATCAGAACTTGTCAACCGCCTGCTCATAGATTTACCTATGTGGAATGATATGGAAAATGAAAATTCGGTTTAAAAAAAGCCCAGCTCTTATGAGCTGGGTCCCTCTTTTAAATAACAATATTCAAAATTTTCCCTGGTACATAAATTTCTTTTTTTACATCATTCTCTTCTAAAATTTTTAAAACTTTTTCATCATTTTTTATTATTTTTAACATTTCTTGTGGATTCATTTCTGCATCTACAGGCACACATGTTTTCAACTTTCCGTTTACTTGAACTGGAATTTGAATTGTTCCTCCTTTTAATTCTTGCTCATTTACTTTTGGCCATTCTTCATTATATACAAATGTTGTTTTTCCAAGTTCATGCCATTGTTCTTCTGCAAAATGTGGCGCAAGTGGAGCTAAAAGTTTTATAAATGTTTCTGTAATATCTATTACAATGTCTTCATTTACTTTTTGCTCATTTAAGTAAACATTTATTGCATTTAGCAATTCCATACTTTTTGCAATTGCTGTATTGAACTGGAATGCTTCAATATCTCTTGTCATGAATTTAATTGTTTGATTCGTAATTCTAAGTAAGTCTTTTTCAGCAGTTCCTACTTCTTTATTTCCAGATTTTTTCATATCTTTTACTTTTTCTACTAAAGTCTCGATCCTTGTAAAGTATTTAGTCATTGCTTCAATTCCTTTATCGTCCCAAGGTCCGCCTTTTCTATAATCAAATCCAAACATTAAATACATTCTAAATACATCTGCACCATATTTATCTATATATGTATCTGGAGATACTGTATTTCCTTTAGATTTACTCATTTTATTTCCATCTGGTCCTAAAATCATTCCTTGATGTATCAACTTTTTAAATGGTTCATCAAAATCTAAATATCCTAAATCTCTCATTGCTTTTGTCATAAATCTAGAATATATTAAGTGCATTGCTGCATGCTCTTTTCCTCCAACATATACATCAATAGGCGCCATTTTATCTATTGTCTCTCTGTTAAATGCTTCTTTATCATTTTGAGCATCTGGATATCTTAATTGATACCAAGATGAACATACAAATGTATCTAATGTATCTGCTTCTCTTACTGCATCTCCACCACATTTTGGACATTTGCAATTCATAAATTCTTTAGATTTTTTTAGTGGTGATTCTCCATCTGGTTTGAATTCAACATCATATGGTAATAACACTGGCAAGTCTTCTTCTGGAACTGGTACCATACCACATTTGTCACAATAAATAATTGGAATTGGTGCTCCCCAATATCTTTGTCTTGATACTAACCAATCTTTTAATCTATAATTTATTGTTTTATTTCCTATTCCTTGTTTTTCTAAATCTTCAATTATAGCTTTTTTGGCTTTTTCTGAAGTTAATCCATCATATTTCCCACTGTTTACTAAAACTCCATATTCTACATATGGTAAATTATATTCTTCTTTTTCATTTTTTGGTTTTATTACTTCTTTTATTGGTAGATTATATTTTGTCGCAAAGGCATAATCTCTTTCATCATGTGCTGGAACTGCCATAACATTTCCTGTTCCATAATCTTCTAATACATAATCCGCTATCCAAATTGGAACTTTATCTCCATTTAATGGATTAATAGCATATGATCCTGTAAATGTTCCTGTTTTTGTTCTTTCTGTTGATAGACGTTCTATTTCTGTAAGTTTAAGTGTTTGTGCAATGTAGTTTTCAACATTTTCTTTACATTCTTCTGTTGTTAATTCTTGCACTAATTTACTTTCTGGAGCTAAAACCACATATGTTACACCTTGTAATGTATCTGGTCTTGTTGTAAAAACTTTTATATCATGTTTTCCATCTTCTGTTTTAAAAATAATTTCAGCACCTTCTGATTTTCCAATCCAATTTGTTTGAATCTTTTTAGTTGATTCTGGCCAATCAATTTCGTTTAATCCTTCTAAAA
The DNA here is from genome assembly GCA_930982035.1 of uncultured Clostridium sp. GTDB lineage: Bacteria > Bacillota > Clostridia > TANB77 > CAG-508 > CAG-269. The sequence goes on along the minus strand of CAKNJL010000080.1, from coordinate 5,243 downwards.
GTTCTTCTGCATAATCTGTAATTTTGAAAAACCATTGACTTAATTTTTTCTTAATGACTTCTGTCCCACATCTTTCACATTTTCCATTTATAACTTGTTCATTTGCTAATACTGTATTACAGCTACTACACCAGTTTACTGGTGCTTCTTTTTTATATGCAAGTCCTGCATTATATAGTTTTGTAAAAATCCATTGTGTCCATTTATAATAATTAGGCATACATGTTTCTACTGAATAATTCCAGTCGTAACTTCCTCCCATTTCTTCTAGCTGTCTTTTCATTGTTTCAATATTTTTCTTTGTTGAGTCTTCTGGATGGATTCCAGTTTTTATAGCATAATTTTCTGCTGGAAGTCCAAAAGCATCAAATCCCATTGGATGAAATACATTGTATCCTTGCATTTTTTTCAGTCTTGCAAAAGAGTCTGCTGGTGCAAAGTTGAACCAATGTCCTAAGTGAAGTTTTGCTCCTGATGGATATGAAAACATTTCCAATGTATAAAATTTTTCTTTTTTACTATCTGGATTATATTTGTATAAACCTTCCTTTTTCCAGATTTCTTGCCATTTCTTGTCAATTTCCTTTGAATACTTCATAAAAAAACGCCTCCAAACATTTATTATACTATTATTATATTTTCTGGATTATATCATACTTTTCCGCTTTTGTGAACAATTTATGAATATTTTTTATTCTAACTTTTTCTCTCAGTTTGCTTTTTTTATGTAAATATAATATAATTGTATTATAATAACTATTTGTTATGTCTTTGAAAACTTTATCTTTTTCGGAGGCATAGTCCTACGAGCAACTACAAGGAGGAATTTTTATGAAACGGTTTGCATTACTAATTACATTTATAATGTGTGTTGTACTAACAGGTTGTCAATCAGCTGTTGTCAGCGAAAAAACTAAGGTATCTGCAACTATTACAGAAATGCAGTATGAAGATTCTTATATAACTTTTATACCAATGTTTAATGCTGCAACCAAGACTACAACACTTAGACCTCAAACACATTCTGCACAATATCTAGTAACAGTTACATACGAAGGTATCTCGGAAACTTTTGATAACCAAACTTTATATGAAGCTGTCAAAGAAGGAGACACCATTCAAATGATATTGTGCAAAAACTATGATAAAGATGGTGACCTGATTAATCAAACACTACAATTACCTGAAGAACCGTAATTATCAATTTTTATTTGTAAGGAGAGAATGAATCTTAACCTCATTCTCTCCTTGTTTACATTTTTGCTATTTTCCTATATATTTATTATTTCATTATCATTTACTAATTTTATAATACAATTATCTAATCCGCATTTTTTCAAATTCTTCTGGTTCTTCACTATGTATTGGTATAATCACTTTAGCCTTTACTATTTTACATACTTGTTTTATTGCCTCATAATCTGCATGTCCACTTGTATGTAAATAAATATAATCCTTGGGAACAAATTCTTGCATATGCTTATATTCTACAAATTTTTCATCTAAATACCCTTTCCATTGTGAATAAATAAATGTACTATTAGGAAATTCCTTCATAGCTTTTCTTGAAATATAATTATCTCTAACTAACATTACAAATCCTTTTTCTTTCATCAGTTGGATAATATTATTATCATAACTTAATACTTTTCCTTTAAATTTATATAAGCTACTTCTTGATATAGTATCTATGTACATTAAAATTTCTTTTTGATATTTATCACATATAAATAATTTATTCACTTTTAATGTAGCTTTATGCATACTTGCAATCCTATCAATATTAGTGCTACTACACATTACAAAATTATATTTATTTTTCTTAAAAAATTGTTCAGCTTTATTTTGCAATTCAAATTCAGTCATTGGTTGTTCCTTTATTCTCGATAATGTTGTTCCTTCACAAATTAAGCAATCTACTTCTCCAACATATTTTTCTAATGCTGGAATGACTGATTTTCCTCTTTGTCCATGTATTCTAAAATCTCCTGTATGTAATATTCTTTTCCCATCACACTCAATCAAAAACATGTGTGCATTAAATGCTGAATGGTCTACTTCTATAGGTGTTATTAATATATCTTTTATTTTAATTTTTTCAGGAATTTTATATGTTTTAAATCTCTCAATTATATCTAAATCTTGTTTTGTTATGATACCTGCATTTTCTAATCTTTTTTGTAAAATTTTATATATTTCTTTTGACACATCTCCCATATATATTGGTATATCTGGTAAGATTTTATTATATAACCCTATATGATCTCCGTGATAATGAGTTATAAATATAGCTTCAAAAGCACTTTCACCTTTTGTCAGTCCTTCAACTTCCATTTCATTTGTTCTTTGATTCTTTAATGTTGGTAAATTTTCTCCAATATCAATAGCAATCCTTGTACCTTTATTTGATTTTATTTCAGTAATACATCCTCCAATTTGATGTGTCCCCCTATGTATTATAACTTGCATAATATTCTCCCCTTTATATTGAAATTATTTAATATACTTTTCAAGCTTAGACTTAACCTTAAAATTATATACAAAAGAAAAGTTTAATTACTTGTTTTGTCCTTAAATTCTTCTTTTCTTATTTCTTTATACTTATCTTCAATATCTAACTCAAATCCATTTTGGTCACAGTTTTTTGTTGTTTTTATGTATTTAAAGCCTATCATATTGTCATATGTTATATAATCCAAATTCAATTTTTCTTTTTGTTTATTATCTAATAATTTTTTTACTGAAAAATCAGATGCTAATTTTTCATCACATTTTATACCTAGATAATGTTCAAAACTTTCACAACCTTCTGGATAATTTCCTAAAAAGAATACTAACTTAATAGCTTCATCATCTTCTTTTAATTTGATTTTGCTATAATCATCTATGTCCTTAAAATTTTTATTTTCTATCAATCCACATTTATGATAAAAAGACATTATATTTATTACTTCTTGTAATAAAATTTTTTTAATATCTATTGTAGGATTTTTAGGATAATGAATTCTTCTGTATTCAGATTCATATAATTTATTTTTTCTAACTAGATTAATTATTTTTACATTATTTTTTAGATGTCCTACTATACCAGACCCCAAACTTACTTCTTTTGAATTTATGCCTGATAATGCTCTTATCCCTTCTTTAACTTCCATAAAATAAATTGTTATTTTATTATTCACAGGTTTGCTAATTAATAGTATATCTGCTCTACCTTCTGTTTTTGGTTTTTTATTAGTTATATTTTTCTTTGCATCATATACATAGTCAATAGCACCTTTTATTGCATATTCAATATCATAAGCAAAATAATTAGAATTTTTGTTAAACTCATGTACTAATTTTTGTTGTAAAATCTTTTCTCTACTTTTTTTAGTTTTAGGAATGATTTTTTCTTGATAATCTTTTACCATTTTCTTTAAATCAGGAAATAAATTTATCCAATCTTTTATATCTTCTATTGTTTTTCCATTTATACTTGATAGCTTTTTTGGTTTTCTTTCTAAACAGTACTTATAATATTTTTCATCAAAAGAGCCTACATATCCTTTTTTACTTTTATATTCAAGTTTAAAAAAACTACCTCCATCAACATATAAATTAATATAATTTTCTCTAACTCCTAGAAAAACATCATCTTGCTTTTTTACATATTCTATAATTTCTCTAAACTTTCCATTATCTAAAAATTCTTTTTCGAATTCTGGATTTAAACCTCTCATATAATTTCTCCTTTTTTTAAATTTTATAATATCTTTGTACACCTGAAGCATCTTTATCTGAATCTGTTGGTTGCTTTATTCCTATTTTTTTTGTATATTCAGCATTTAAACATTTATGGAAAAATATTCTTCCGCAATAGAAGTTTATAATCTTTCATTTCTTCCCATTCTTCTTTACTAAATAAATCTCTAAGATAAAAATATTTGTGAGTATTGTTTAATTCTTTTATTCTTTTTTCTATTTCATCTATTTCGTCTTTGAAATTTATTTCTTCTATATAGTTTAATATTTTTGATTTTAGATATATCCCCATTTCATTGTCTTTTATTTCTCCTTTTTCCCCTAATTCTTCTCTGATATATTTTTGAATAAATTTATCTTTCTGTTTTTGATTTAATTTTATAGTTATTTTTAAAACATCCATCTTTCCACCCTCCTTTTTAGAAAGTCTTACTTACCATTATTATACTACTTTTTTTATATCTTGTTAATAGATTGTCAGACTTACCATTTGTAAAGTCATAATAATACAATCATCATTCCTTAAATTTTTAAATAGATTTTTCTGGAAATTATTGAAAAATATTTCCAAAATATGTTACAATGTTTTTATTAAAAATGTGTATGAATAAAATAAAGACTAGTTCAAAATTTAATAAAAGGGGGATTTAAAATGAATACTAATAATACGAAACAAAAGAATATTATTAATAATCTTAATAGTAACTCTACACATTCTAAAAAATCTTTTTGGAAAGATAAAAAAAATATAGCAATTGTAATTTTAGCATTTTTACTTTTTTGCTTTATGGTTGCCTATGGTGATTCAGATGCTTATAAAGTTGATGAATTAGCTACTCAAGTAAATGAATTAACAGAAAAAAACACTGAATTAAATTCTAAAATAGAAAATACTGAAAAACAAATAACTAATTTACAAGATGCCAACCAGTTATTAGTAAATGAAAAAGAACAATTAGAAAATGAAAAGCAAGAATTAACAACTAAAGTAGAGGAATTGCAAAAAACTTCTTCGTCATCAGCTAATTCTTCATCAACCTCTTCTCGTAATAGTTCTTCATCTTCATCACCTTCTTCTAAATCAGCCTCAAGTTCAGCCACTCCAAAATCTCCATCTAGCTCTACTACTTCATCCAGTTCTACTACTTCATCTAATAGTAATTCACAAATGGTTTGGGTAGGAGAAACTGGAACTAAATATCATATTCAAAGTTGTCCCACACTGAAAGGTAAAGGACATCAAATAACTTTACAACAAGCCCAATCAGAAGGAAGAGAACCTTGTAAAGTTTGTCATTGATTATAATTAGAGTAATTTAAAAAATCCTTGTATGATACTAAAAAATAAGTAAGACAAGGATTTTTTTCTTTTATATTTTTATCTTCTCATAAAGCTTATTTATGGGAATTGTTTTCCATTATATAAATTCGAATAATATTCTTTTGGTGCCAACGAAGTAGTTATTTACAACTTTTTGGCTTTCTTGACGATTGATACA
>CAKNJL010000079.1 GCA_930982035.1 uncultured Clostridium sp. | reverse complement strand
CTAGATAATTCAATGGATATAGACATTAGAAAAATTTTTTCATGTCTTTATCCTGCACATTATTGTGGATTTTTGTTCATGTTTTTTTGTTAGCATTTTTGATATTCTTATATAAACTTTAATTTCTTCTTAGAACTTTCCATATTTTCCAAGTTTTAAGAAGTTAATCTCAAAATAAAAATTTGAAATATGCAAATTCGATAACAACTGTAAATTTTCTTATTTAAATAAAATTTATACTACATAAATTTTAATAAATTTGGAAAACTACTCTTAATAACACTTGGAGGTTATAATGAAAAACGATAAACAAACAATGCAAATTTTAATAGGTCAGAACTTGAAAAACATCAGGAATTCTTTAGGTTTAACACAAGAAGAAGTAGCTGAATCTCTTGGTCTGGCCCCTAGATATATATCTGATATAGAACGTGATAAAACCAAAGGAAGTATCACCACTTTAGTAAAATTATGCAATCTATATAAAGTAACACCTACTACTATTTTGCAAGATTACTTGACTACAACAGATACAAAGGAAGATACTTTAGATGGATTTAATAATTTAAGTGAAGACGAGAAAAATATTATAAAAAAATTAATTCAATATATGAATTATAATAAGAAAAACAAAAATAACGAGTAATTATCAGAGATTTTAAGTATCATTTCTTAAAATCTCTTTAGTTTATTTGTAATCTTCATTTTATTCTTAATTTTTATTTTCTTTAATTTTATTTTCTTCTTTAATTTTTATTTTATAATCTTAAATAAAAATTTTAATTATTTTATTTTAATGTTTCTAAGATAATTCTTATTGCTGTTTTAAATCCCAACTTAAATTGATTTTCAGCCTCTATACTATTTCTTTCATTTGTATACTCTATGTATTTTTTTACATTTTCTTGTGAAAAATCTTTAAACAACATATCTTCAGTTAACTTAATTTTTTTTGATAAATCAATATATTCTTTGCTTTGATCTATCATTTGTAATTCTTCTAAATTATTATGATAAATTTTGCTTATAATATCTCTTTCTAATTCTTCTTTTAAATCCATTTTATATCCTCTATTTTATATTACATTATCATTTGTATCATATTTTATAACCTTTGAGGGTTGTTTTTTTATAAAAACTTATTTTTCATTTACAAAAAGCTTCCTTTTTTTACAAAACAAACAAAAATGGACGTAGCACTAATTTATTCGACATACAAATAGTGCTACGTCCCTTTTTGTCTCATATGTTTTGGTTTAATTCTTCCCATTCCTGCATTTTCTGTTCTATTTCTATATTTATTTTTTCTATTAATTCTTGTAATTCATTTAATTTTAAATAATCTGAACTTATCTCTTCTTTTTGCATTTCTTTCTCAATTTCTTTTATCTCATTTTCCTTTTGCTCTATTTCTGATTCAATTTTCTTTATTTTATTTTTTATCCTATTTCTTTCTTTTTCTAAATAATATTCATTTTTAGAATTAGTTGATTTTGATTTTATTTCTTTTTGTGAATAACCACTTTTTAAATAATTTTTATTTTTTGAATTATTCGATGTTCTTTTTTCTTTATCACTAAAAAATTCTTCTTTTTCTTCATTTTTTTGCTTACTTTCAAGATATTCTTGATAGTTTTTATTATAAAATGTAACTTTTTCATCGCTAAATTCTAATATACAGTTTGCTATTTTATTTACAAAATATCTGTCATGCGAAACAAATATTAATGTTCCTGTATATTCTTTTAATATATTTTCTAAACTTTCTTTTCCTACAATATCCATATGGTTTGTAGGTTCATCCAATAACAATAAATTAGGTTGCTTTTTTAATATTTTGCATAATTGTAATCTTGCTTTTTCTCCTCCTGACAATACATTTATTTTTTTAAATACATCTTCTCCTGAAAATAAAAATGTTCCTAAAAGTGTTCTAATTTGTGTTGTTGTTAGCTCTGGAAAAGATTCACTTACTTCTTCTAATATTGTATTTTCTGGATTTATAAATTCAAGTTGTTGGTCAAAATATTCTTTTTGTACATGATATCCATATTCAAATTGTCCTCCTATTTTAGGAATATTACCATTTAATGTTTTTAACAATGTTGATTTTCCTGTTCCGTTTTCTCCAATAATTGCTAGCTTTTGTCCTTTAAACAATTCAAAAGATACCTCTGCTATTGGCTTTTCATATCCTATTTGTAATTTTTCTACTTTTAATACATTTTTTCCACTTTGTGTTTTTATATCAAAATTTGCATAAAATGTCTTTAAATCATATTTATCTGGTTTTTCTATAATTGTCATTTGCTCGATTTTTTTTAATTTAGATAATGCCATTTTGGCTTTTGTTGGTTTATATCGAAACCTATCTGCTATTGTTTTTAATCTTTTTATTTCAGCTTGTTGATATTCATAATCTTTTAATTGTTTTTCATAATTTATTCTTTTTTGCTTTTCATAATCAGTATAATTTCCTTTATATTCAACCATACTTGCATATTCTATTTCATATACTTTATTTACAATTTTGTCTAAAAACATTCTATCATGAGATACTATTACTATAGCTTTTGGATAATTTTTTAGATAGTTTTCTAACCATTCAATTGCTACTATATCTAAATGATTTGTAGGTTCATCTAACAACAATATGTCTGGTTTACTTAGCAATAATTTCAAAAAAGCTATTTTAGTTTTTTGTCCTCCTGAAAATTCATTTACTTTCTTATTTTTATCCTCTTCTTTAAAGCCAAATTTTTTTATTGCTATTTCATATTCTTTTTTATATACATATCCTCCTTGTATTTCATATTGTTCTAAAGCATTTGTATATTCCTTTATGAGTTTTTCATTTGTTTGCTCTTGTAATGCTTTTTCTTTTTCTTGTATCTTTTTTTCTAATTTTAAAATTGGCTCATATACTTTTAATATTTCTTCCAACATAGTTGCATTAGAGTTTTCAAAATTTATTTGTTTTAAATATCCTATTTCAGGATTTCCTTGCTTATATATATGAAACTTTTCTTCTCCAATTCCTTCTTCTAATATTTCATTATCTATTAACGAGTTTAAAAACGTGGTTTTTCCTGCTCCATTTCTTCCTATAATTGCTATTTTGTCTTTTTCTTTTATTTCAAAATTTATTTCTTCTAATATTGTTTCTGCTCCATAAGAAATAGAACCATTTACTATTTTGTAATTCATCTTTATCTTCCTTTATTATTGATTTCATGTAATTAAAATTTACCATAAATATGGAATCACAATTACTGTGATTCCATATAATAGCTAGTTATCATAAAAAATGATGTCTTCTGCAAATCTCAACATTGTTGGCCAGTCCAGAGCACTACGAGAAATGTTTGCTTCCTTTGTTTTATTAATGTAATCATCTAACTTTTCTTCTACTCTTTTCATTTTTTCTTCGCCTTCATAGTAAGTTTGAGAAGTAAGGTATGGATTTCCATCTATTAGGAATTCAATATAGAATCCATATCCTTTTTCATCTTTAATTTTCCGGATTTGATATCCATCTACTAATCCCTTCATAAGCATGTCCTCCTTTGTTGTATTGCTATTTTTTCTACGATTTTCTATATTGTATATTGTAACACAAAACTAACCTAAAATCTATCTTATTTTTAAACTTTTTTAATTTTATGTTACTATTCATGGTCTCAAATCTATTTCCTATTCAATAAAAAACTCTAATGTACGTATTGAGCTGAGAAATTTATGAAATATTAATATATATACATTCTTATCAAAAAAAGTATTTGGCCTGTGAATTATAACACTATCCGTAGTAAAATATATGAATTTTACACTATTTATTACAATTAAATAAATTTATAACCATTTTATCTATTTTTCATATAATAATTTGAGGTGATATTTTATGGATCCATGTGCTTTTGTTAATTTTATTTCATTACTAGCTTGTGAAATTGCAAAAGATAAAACCCCAGAGGAAATTGGGATTTTATCTGCATTTTTTACTCAATTAGGTGATACTTTAGCAACTCTTGCTCTTTTTAAAGATAATTAAATTCATAAAATTTATTTATAAATATTTTATATAATCTTACTTCTTATTTAAAAACTATTAATTAAAATTCTAGTTTTTCTTCAATCCATTTTTCTACTTCATCAATATTAATTCTAATTTGTTCCATAGTATCTCTATCCCTTATTGTAACTGTATTATCTTCTAAAGTATCAAAATCAACAGTTACACAATATGGTGTTCCTATTTCATCTTCTCTTCTATATCTCTTTCCTATACTTCCTGTTTCATCATAATCACACATAAATTTCTTTGATAATTTTTCATGTACTTCTTGTGCTTTTTCTGATAATTTTTTAGATAATGGTAAAACTGCTAATTTAAATGGTGCTAGTACTGGATGTAAGTGTAAAACTACTCTTGTATCTCCTTCACCAATTTCTTCTTCATCATATGCATTACATAAAAATGCCAATGCTACTCTATCTGCTCCTAGTGATGGTTCTATACAATATGGTACATATTTTTCGTTTGTTTCTGGGTCTGTATATGTGAAATCTTCTTTAGAAACTTTCATATGACTTTTTAGGTCAAAGTCTGTTCTATCTGCAATTCCCCATAATTCTCCCCAACCAAATGGAAATGCAAATTCTATATCTGTTGTTGCATTACTATAATGTGATAGTTCTTCTTTTGAATGATCTCTTAATCTAATATTTTCTTCTTTTATTCCTAGATTTAATAACCAATTTTTACAGAAATCTTTCCAATATGCATGCCATTCTAAATCAGTTCCTGGTTTGCAGAAAAATTCTAATTCCATTTGTTCAAATTCTCTTGTTCTAAATGTAAAGTTTCCTGGTGTTATTTCATTTCTAAAAGCTTTTCCTATTTGAGCTATTCCCATTGGTATTTTTCTTCTTGTTGTTCTCATTACATTTTTGAAGTTTACAAAAATACCTTGTGCTGTTTCTGGTCTTAAATAGATTTCTGCTGTCTTGTCCTCTGTTACTCCTTGGAATGTTTTAAACATCAAATTAAACTTTCTAATATCTGTAAAATTTGTTTTTCCACAATTTGGGCAAGGAATTTTATTTTCATTTATAAAATTGATTAATTCTTTATCAGACATACCATCTGCAATCATATCTTTTCCATTTTTATGTGCCCATTCTTCTATTAATTTATCAGCTCTATGTCTTGTTTTACATTCTTTACAGTCAATTAATGGGTCAGAAAAACCTCCTACATGTCCTGAAGCCACCCATGTAGTTGGATTCATTAAAATCGCTGCATCTAATCCTACATTATATTTACTTTCTTGTATAAATTTTTTTCTCCATGCCATTTTTACATTATTCTTTAGTTCATTTCCTAAAGGTCCATAATCCCAAGTATTTGCTAATCCTCCATAAATTTCTGAGCCTGGGTAAATGTATCCCCTATTTTTGCAAAGTGCTACTAATGTGTCCATTGATTTTAACATAACAATTCCTCCTTTTTTATTTTATATACTAGATGACCTTTTGATGTGTAACTTTTGTAGTCTTTGTACATCAAGGTTCGGTATAAATGATAAAATGTGCAAGATGATGATTTTTCATCTTTGCCTTTAAATTGATTAAAATTATTATATTGTGCATTTTTATCATTTAGAGCGAGCCGAAGGTGTACTCCTTGTACATCGAGGTTCGGTATAAAGGATAAAAATGTGCAAGATGATGATTTTTCATCTTTGCCTTTAAATTGATTAAAATTATTATATTGTGCATTTTTATCATTTAGAGCGAGCCGAAGGTGTACTCCTTGTACATCGAGGTTCGGTATAAAGGATAAAAATGTGCAAGATGATGATTTTAATCAATTTAAACAAAAAACTTTCGACCAACTAGTATATAAATATAATAACATATATACTAGGGACGAAAGTTATATTTCCGCGATTCCACCCTAATTCTTAAAACCTAAATTTAATTATCAAAAAGTAAAACAATTTTAACACATGTATTATCAAATTTAAATTTTAAACACCTCAATTTAAAATGTTACTCCAAAGCTCCCCATATGTATTTATTATTGGTATCCCACCATCACCAACTCTCTAAAAATAAACATTCTCATACTTTTTCTTCTTCACCGTAACTATATAATTTTATATATTTTATTATTTTTATAAAAAAATGTCAATAATTTTTCAAAAAAATCTTGATTAAATAGTTTTTTTATGCTAATATAGTAAATGTGTAAATTTTATAGGGGTATAGTGTTAATGGTAGCACATCGGTCTCCAAAACCGCCTGTGAGGGTTCGAATCCTTCTACCCCTGCCACAAATGGAAACCAGACTGTGCAACATTTGTCTGGTTTTTTTATTGTCAAATTTTAAACTGATATAATATAAATACTACATAAAATTTATAATATTATCACCTTTATTTGCAAATAATAATATTATATATTAATTGTATTGACATTGTGTATATTATGTGTTACAATTTAAGTGTATTTTATTTGGAGGTGATTATAATGGCTAAAACTGATATTTTGAATATAAGAATAGAACCAGAATTAAAAAAACAAGTTGAAGCAACCTTAAATGATTTAGGAATGAATATTGCAGAGGCTGTAACAATATTTTTGAAACAAGTTGTAATGACTGATAGCATTCCTTTTATTATAAAAAAACCTAGATTAAATGTTGAAACAATAAAGGCTATGGAAGAAGCAAAAAAAGGTATAAATTTGAGCAAAGAATATACTGATTTAAATGAAATGTGGAAAGATTTAGAAAAAGAAGAGTGATGCATGTTAATTATAAAATATACTAATTTATTTAATTAATCAAAAATTTTTTGAGAGGTGATTTTAATTTTTCATAATATTAAGTATTTTATCTACATAATTATTTTTATGATTTTATTTGTTTGTATTTTTTTTACTCCTGTAATTACATCTGGTAGTTTTACATATCAAGAAAATTTAGATTCTGAAATTATTTCTGTTAATCCCAATGGTTTTGTTTGGCCACTTCCTGGCTATACTAGAATAAGCTCATATTTTGGCAAAAGAGTTTCTCCGACTTCTGGTGCTTCTTCTTCTCATTCTGGTATTGATATTCCTGCACCTGAAGGAACTAAATTTATTGCTGTTGCAGATGGTACTATAACATTTACGCAATTTTTAGGAGCAGGTGGTTATACTATTACTCTTTCTTTTGATAATTATAGAGTCACATATTGCCACTGTTCTCCTAATTATATTGTTAAAGTCGGTGATACTGTAAAACAAGGACAAGTTATTGGTCATGTCGGCCCTAAATATGTTTATGGAGTAAAAGGTAATCAATATTCTGATTCTAGTGGTAAACCTACAAATGGTGCTACTACTGGTACTCATCTTCATTTAGGAATTAGAATTGATGGAAAATATCAAAATCCATTAAATTTTTTCTAATTAATAAGTTGTTTCCATCTGATAAATTCTTAGCTTAATGATTGCTATATCTATTTTGTTACAAATTAATTATAAGAAATGCTGATATATAAGCCCATTAGCTTGTAATGTTTAATTCCATTGATTCTCTATATATTTAAGTTTCGGTATTTTTTGAAAATTTGCGGAATGTTATCCACAGAATTATGA
>CAKNJL010000078.1 GCA_930982035.1 uncultured Clostridium sp. | reverse complement strand
ATTTCAGTCTGATTTTTTACAGCCTAACCCTCAATAACATACTAAACATTATTGTGTTATTAATTCTTGCTGGAGTAACAATTGCGACATTAACAGGAGATAACCGGAATACTTACTAAAGCAACAGAAGCAAGTGATAAAACAAAAATAGCAGAAGAGGAAGAAAAAGTAAAATTATCAGCGACAGGAGCATTAGCAAAAGAAAATGGAGAAGGAATTATCCAAGATAATTTAGAAGAAGAACTAGGAAAATATTTTGATAGTGCAGATTTTAATGTAGAACCAGGGACAAATGAATCAGAAAAAGAAGGATATATAGTAACAATAACAGAAAATAATTCAGAAGGAAACAAATACTTTGTAAGTAAAGATGGAATAGTAGGGGAATATACAGTAAGAGAACCAGAAGAAATACCAGAAAAATCAGAAGAAACAGCATTTTCAAGAGCAAATGGAGTAATAGAAATAAAATTTTTAAGTGGAACAAGTTATAATACAACAATAACTCCAAATGAGCCCAATATAACAAGTGATATGAAAAAAGTATATTGGGAAGAAGATGGAACAGAAGTAACAGAAGGAGAGGCAGGTTTTGATGAAAGTAAATGGTATGAATACAAAGAACAATCAGGAGATACAATAGCAGGAGGAAATAGTCATTGGGCAAATGTAAAAACAGAAGATGGAAGTTATTTTGTATGGATACCAAGATATGCATATAGAATAGTATATTTTGATACACCAGAAAATGCAGAAGCATATAGAGCAGATAAAAGTCAAACAACAGGAATAATAGGATATAGTGATGCAAGAGGAATAGTAGATACAGAAGGAAAAACGCCAAGTGATTTACAAGACCCAGTAACAAGTATAGGGATAGGAGAAAATAAATTAAGAACACATCCAGCATTTGAGACAGATTTAGATCAAGGAGGATGGAGCAATAAACTAGAAGGAATATGGGTAGCAAAATATGAAGCAAGTAAAGGATCAAATAATAAGCCGAAATTTGAGCCAGGAGTAAGTAGTTGGAGAAATGAAACAATAGGAGATATGTATGATATAGCATATAATTATGACAGAAATAAAGAAAGTCATTTAATGAAAAATAGTGAATGGGGAGTAGTAGCATATTTAACAGAAAGTAAATATGGAAAAAATGGAACAGTAGTAAGCAAAAATACAGATAGTGGTTATTATACAGCAGGAGGAAGTGGAGCAGAACCAACAACAAATAAATTGCAAAGTACAACAGGAAATGAATATGGAATATTTGATACAGTAGGAGGAGCATATGAATATATAGCAGGATATATAGCAGATTCAAGCCTAAGTTATGGAAATTCATTTGCTTCAAAAGATGATACTAAAAACAACAAAACAGAAAGTACACCATATGCAACAGTATATAAAATGGCAACCTCAAATATTTTAACAGATAATTATAATATAAATATAAATAAAATATTTGGAGATGCAACAACAGAAATATCAACTTCGGGAAATGGAACTACATCATGGCACTCAGCGTATTCATATTTTGTTGGGATTAAGAACAGTGACGTTTGTCCGTTTTTCTTACGTGGAGGTTACTATAACAGTTCTAATGCAGGCTCATGCTACTTCAATACTGTTAGCGGGGATAGATACAGTGGGAGCAGTTTCCGTGTGTGTCTCGCAGTATAGTAGTAATGTTATATATAAGCAAATATAAACATAACAACTAAATATAAAAGATAATCAAAACACAACATCTAAGTTTCTTTGCAGTCGAACAGAGATTGAAACCAAAGACATACCGTTGGCTATAGTATTGGCAGATATATTTGTTCAAAGATAAATATAGAGGCATATACGCAATACAAGGTATATTCTTTCAAAAAGTAAAAATTGGTAAAAACATAAATAAAAAAGTATATTCTAGTATCTCAAAAGATTAAGAACGAATATACTTTTTTAGTTTGTGTTTACTTTAGAGAGAGTTCAGAAATCCTCTCTTTTTAATTTAAAAATTCAATACCATCAGAAGAAATTTTAGAAATTCTAGCTAAGGAATAGATATCTAATCCTAAATCTTCTAATTTTTTTCTTCCATCTTGGAAAGATTTTTCAATAACAATCCCAACACCTGCAACAGAAGAACCAGCCTCTTTTAAAATTCTATATGCACCCATTACTGCTTGTCCATTTGCTAAAAAATCATCAATAATTAATATATTATCAGTTTCAGATAGATATTTTTTAGAAGCCATTAGAGTATAGTCTGTATTCTTTGTGAATGAATGTACTGGTGTTTGTATAGTAGTTTCTGTGTCTAAAATAGCAGAAGATTGCTTTTTAAAAATAATTAGAGGTACATCTAATCTTAGTGCGGTTGCATAAGCAGGTGCAATTCCAGAAGATTCAATAGTAACAACTTTAGTTATATTTTTATTCTTAAAATAATTTGCAAATTCTTCGCCAATTAAATCCATCAATTTTGTGTCTACTTGATGATTTAAAAAACTATCAACTTTTAAAACGTGGTCATTTATGACAACTCCATCTCTTGTAATTGTTTCTTTTAATAAATCCATATAAATCAGCTCCTAGTTATATATTATGGAACAAATTATAACATATAATTAAGCAATTTGACAAGTTTATAAAATTCAAAAATATTCTTGACAAAACCAAAAAAAAGATATATGATGTAACCAAAATTAGGAATTATTCCTAATTTAAAGGAGAGATTTATGAACAACTATTCCAAGCAAAGAGAAGCTATACTAGATGTTATGAAAGAAAACAGAACACATCCAACTGCTGAGGAAATCTATAAATTAGTCTTAGAAAAAGAGCCTCAGATAAGTAAAAGCACTGTGTATAGGAACATCAACATTTTAGTAGATTTAGGAAAAATCAGAAAATTGAATATGACAGTAGGACCAGACAGATATGACTATTTATATAAAGAACATTCACATGCTATTTGTGAGAAATGCGGAAAAATATTTGATTTCTATTATGACATTGATAAAGATAAAATTTCTAATGAATTATTAAAACAAATAGAAAAAAATATTGATATAAATAGTATTATAATCTATGGAATATGTGAAGATTGTAAATCGAAAAATAAAGAATAGGGAGGAATTAATAATGGAATTAAACTTAAAAGGAACAAAAACAGAAAAAAATTTAATGGAGGCTTTTGCTGGAGAATCACAAGCTAGAAATAAATATACATATTTTGCATCAAAAGCAAGAAAAGAAGGATATGAGCAAATAGCAGCTATATTTGAAGAAACAGCACAAAACGAAAAAGAACATGCAAAAATGTGGTTCAAATTATTACAAGGAGGAGACATCAAAACTACAGCAGAAAACTTAAAAATGGCAGCAGAAGGAGAAAACTACGAATGGACAGACATGTATGACAGAATGGCTAAAGAAGCCAAAGAAGAAGGCTTTAATCATATTGCTTTCTTATTTGAAGAAGTAGGAAAAATTGAAAAAGAGCATGAAGAAAGATATAAAAAATTAATTGAAAATGTAGAAGGAGGATTAGTATTTAGCCGTGATGGAGATAGAATTTGGAAATGTAGAAACTGTGGACATATAGTAATTGGAAAATCAGCTCCAGAAATTTGCCCAGTATGTAGCCATCCAAAAGCATTTTTTGAAATCAAGGCTGAAAATTATTAATAATAAAACTAATTAAATGCTATAAAAATTTGAAAGACAAGAATTTAAAAAAGTTCTTGTCTTATTTAATCATAAACAAAGATGTGAAAGGAAATAATATAATGATATATAAAACATATTATAATTCACCAGTGGGAGAAATTTTGATAGCAAGTGACGGAGAAAACATAATTGGATTGTGGATCGAAGGGCAAAAATATTATTTAGATAAAATAGATGAAAAAATAGTATTAAAAAATGATTTAAAAATATTTGAAAAAACAAAAAAATGGTTAGAAAAATATTTTAATAAAGAAAAACCACAAATATCTGAATTGCAACTTGCACCAAAAGGAAATGAATTTAGACAACTTGTTTGGAAATTATTATGTGAAATCCCTTATGGTAAAACTACAACATATGGTGAGTTAGCAGAAAAAATAGCTAGAAAAATGAATAAAAAATCAATGTCTGCACAAGCTATAGGTAATGCTGTTGGACATAATCCAATTTCAATTATTATACCTTGTCACAGAGTAGTAGGAAAAAATGGCAGTTTAACAGGATATGCGGGAGGAATTGATAAAAAAATAGAATTACTAAAATTAGAAGGAGCATATTCAGAAGAATTTTTTGTACCGAAGGACAGTATCAAAAAATAACTATATTAATTTCATTTTTTAATCTTATTATAACAAAAAATGAAAATGACAAATCTCGTTTCGCATACTTTATTAATATCAGGTGCCCAACCTTGTTGTATAGGGGAAAATCCATATTGAGTCAAAAAAATTTGATTGCTTCTATACAACAAAAATGCTGAAAACGACTGAAATATGGTAGGTACAGAAGAAATGTGAACATTTTGTAAATTTTAGCACTCTGCTATTGACTTTGCTAAAAATAGGTATATAATAATAAATGAAAAAAGATAAAAGTACTTTTAATCTAAATATGTGCTACCGAAAAAGGTGTCAACACATAAATATAAATTTTAAGGAGTTGATTATTATGATGATGATACCAAGAAGAAATCATTTTGATTTATTTGATGAAATGTTTAGAGATCCATTTTTTGAAGGAACAGAAAGTAAGGTAATGAAAACAGACATAAAAGAGAAGAAAGACAAATACTTGATTGATATTGATTTACCAGGATATGAAAAAGAAGATATAAAAATGGAAATATCAGATGGATATTTAACAGTACATGCAAGTGTAAATAAAGAGGTAGATGACGAAAAAGAAAAAGGAAAATATGTACGTAAAGAAAGATATGTAGGAGAATGTTCAAGAAGCTTTTATGTAGGAGATAATGTAACAGAAGACGAAATTAAAGCAAAATTTAAAAATGGAACATTAACAATTGAAGTGCCTAAAAAAGAAGACAAAAAAGAATTACCAGACAAAAAATATATTCCAATTGAATAAAAAAATAAATATGTAGAAATATAAAGATAGCAATCAAGCTATCTTTTTTTTATACAATAAAGTTTCATAGAGTTTTCTATACAATAAAAAAATTAAAATTGGAAAATTTTAATTAGAAAAAATGTAAATAATTAAACGAAAAAGGGAGAAAATAGATTTTAGTGGAGGTGGAAAAATGAATAAAACAATAAAAAAATTAATTTTATTCGTAACAGCAATATTTGCTATTAGTTTAATAATGCCAAATTCTAGTAAAGCAGCAACACCTGTAACAGATGAAAGCTCTTTACTTAGTGCGATTTCTAGTGTGAGTGATGGAGAGACAATTACATTACAAAACAATATAACTGTAACAGCACCAATTGTAATTCAAAAAGAAATTATAATAGATGGTAATGGATATACTATAACAGGTTCTAGTGATTGGACATCTACATCAGGAAATCAAACAATGTTTACAGCACAACTTTCTGCTGGTAAATTAACATTAAAAAATATCAATTTACAAAATGGACCAAAATATGGGGTACAATCATATGATGGAGCAACTGTTATATTAAATAATGTTTCTATAACAGGGTTCAAATATGGTGGTGTTCTTGCCAACGGAGGAAATGTTGAAGTTATAGACTTACATTTAGGATATAATGGAACAGGAGCCAATAATGGTATCGAAATTGCAAAAGGTTCATCTGCAACAAATAACCCAACATTAACTATGAATGGTGTATTAACATCAGATTCAACAGAGAATGTAGTAAGAGTTGCTGAAAATGATAGTTTAACAGAATTTACAGTTACAAATACAGAAAATACAACTAATAAAATAGCATTAACAGAAAATAAAATTGTTCTAACAGACAAGAATAATAATGTTATAGCAGAAACAGCCGTACCAGACAAAGTAACAGTTAATGCAGACGAAAAGAAAGTAATTGTAACATTAATGGCTAATGAAAAAGAAATCAGATTTACAGTAAATGAAGGAACAAAAATCACAGCAGATTTAGCAAAATCTCATATTGTATTAGAAGAAAATACAAAAATTGATGGATTCTATACAGATGCAGGATATACAACAGAATTCAATTTTGATAATCCATTAAATGCGGATACAACAATATATGCAAAAATTTCTAAAATAGAAACAACAACACCTGAAACAACTGTACCAGAAACAAATCAAGGACAAAAAGATGAAACACCAAAAACAGGTGTGGAGAACTATTTAGGTGTAGCAGTATTAGCAATTATACTTTCTACAGGAACAATTATTTTAATGAAAAAGAAAAAATAATGGGATAGGCAAAATGTCTATCCTTATATAATTTATATATTAGGAAAATTGTATTGACTCTCTAATATATGAAATAAGACAAGTTTTGGGGAACTATAAACCCTAATTTATCATACGGGGAAAAGATAATTATGAAAGAAAAAACAAAAGTAAACTCAAAAAAAATATATATAATTATTTATATTCTTTTAACAGTACTTATCATTTTATCTCTAATATACATTATAAACTTTTTTTCATTGAAAAAAGAAGCACGTGAACAAAGCAATTTATTAAATGCAATACAAATTAATGAAGAGGAGAAAACAGAAAAAGTTGATTCAAATATATTAGAAGAAAAAGAAATAATTGTTGGAGAAGCAACAACGCAAAATATACAAACAGAAACAATAGAAAATTCAGAACCACAAAATAAAGAAACAGAAAGAATGTTACAAGTAAAACAGTTAAAAGAAGAAAATGCTGACATTATAGGTTGGCTAGAAATTGAAAACACAACTATAAACTATCCTGTACTACAGGGAACAGATAATGAATATTATATGACACATAATTACAAAAAAGAAAAATCAAAAAATGGATCAATTTTCTTAAATGCAGATTATGACTGGAATATAGAAAGTAATAATTTATTAATATATGGTCATAATTTGGGGAATGGAACAATGTTTCAAGAATTATTAAAATATGAAAGTGAAAGCTATTATAAGCAACATCCTAAAATTCGTTTTACAACTGTAGAAGATGATTCAGAATATGAAATAATTTCAGCTTTTAAATCAAGGGTATATTATAAATCAGAAAAAAATGTATTTCGTTATTACTATTTTATTAATAGTAAGTCAGAAGAAGAATATAATCAATTTGTAAAAAATGCAAAAAATGCTTCATTGTATCCAATTGAGACAACAGCAAGTTATGGAGACCAATTAATTACATTGTCTACATGCTCTTATTATGTGGAAGATGGTAGGTTTGCAGTTGTTGGAAAAAAGGTAGAAAAATAAAATAAAATTCCTAGAATTAGATACTCTAAGAATATTTTTAACATTTAAATAATACCAATAAACCGCCATAAAGTCAACAAAAAATATATAAAATTTTTTATAAAAAAAAGGAATAAATTTACCCAAAATAAATTAACTTTTGTATATATATAACTTAATGAAAGTCTGTAATAACAAGGATATTAGAGCTTATTGAATATTCTTAGAGTATCTAAAAGTAAGAAATCAAATTTAGAGTTATAGTCATAATGTATAAAACTTAATTAATATAAAGAAAAAGGTAAAAAATAGCAAGAAATACGTTACTATAACATATTGACTTATTTCATCTAAGAATGTAAAATATAATTGTTATCGATATTATTTTTTAATGAGAGCATAAAAAAATAATATTTAAAAATTACAAATTATAAAATAACAAAAGAAAGGGATGGGAATTTTATGAAAAGAAACACAAAAAGAAAAAATGAAGGAATCACATTAATAGCACTTGTTATTACAATTGTACTAAACGCTTGCGCGTGGTCCTAAAGCAAGAATATAGCATCCA
>CAKNJL010000077.1 GCA_930982035.1 uncultured Clostridium sp. | reverse complement strand
AAATGCAGAAAAGTGGTGAAAAATAGATGAAAGAAAAAAATAGAAATTCCATAGAGATAGAGAAAATGTTACCGCGATTTACTACGATGAATGTTATAGATGGTCAGGCTAGTCTAATGAGTTATTCTAGTCTGATTTTTTACAGCCTAACCATCGATAACATACTAAACATAATCGTGTTACTAATATTAGCAGGAGTAACAATTGCGACATTAATAGGAGATAATGGAATATTAACAAAAGCAACAGAGGCAAGAGATAAAACAAAAACAGTAGAGGAAGAAGAAAAGGTGAAATTAGCAGTAGCAGGAGCGTTAGCAGAAGATAATGGAGATGATATAAGGCAAGAAAGTTTAGAAAGTGAATTATCTAATTATTTTGCAGATGAAGATTATGATGTTGCAGTAAGTACAAATGAAGCAGGAGAAGAAGGATATTTAGTAACAGTAACAGAAAATAATGCAGAGGGAAACACATATTTTGTAAGTAAAGATGGAAATACAAGTGTGCAAGAAAAAGCAAGTATAATGGTAACATTAAAAATAGAGGGAGAAGAAGTAACAGGAGATCCAACAATACCAGATGGATTTTCACATGTAGATGGAACAACAGTAGAGGATGGATATGTAATAACAGATACGAGTGGAAATGAATTTGTATGGGTGCCAGTGGATAAAAATCAGAAAATAAAAATAAATGTAACAAGTGAGCAAAATATAGAAAGTGTGGTATTGACAGATCCATATGGAGATAATATTATAAGTGAAAATGTAGGAACAACTACTTATAATAAAGAAGATGTAGACCCAACAATAAATGGTGTATATAAATTGACAGTAACGGCAGGAGGAGAGACAAAAGAGGTAGAATTAGATGTATATAGTTTATATGCGATAAGAATGTGGGAGTTAGATACTTTAACAGAAGAAGTTGCACAAATTAAAGGATTTACAAGTCTTAGTGAATATATTTCAGATAGATGGGGAGTTAGCTCGTTAGAGGAAGCACAAGAAACTATCAAATCGTGGTATAGACCAGATGGATATGAAGAAACAGAATTTTATACAGAACAAGTATATGAAAATAGAGGATTTTATATAGGAAGATATGAAGCAAGTAATGACGGTGGAAAAGTAGGAAGTAAACCAACTACAGATACATCAAATTTGTGGAATAGAATATCACAAACAGATGCAATAACCAATATACAGAATACTTTTAATGGAAGTGGATATACAAGTTCATTATTAACAGGTTCTGCAAGGGATAGAACATTGGGATGGTTGTATGAAACAGGAGAAAAAAGTGCAATGGATATAGTTGGAGATAGTAAAAATTGGGGAAACTACTCTGATGATACTTTTTCAGACGAAACAGGTTTGATAAATACAGGTTCAAAAGTAGAAACAAGAGCAAATAATATATATGATTTAGCAGGAAATTTATCTGAATGGACATCTGAGGCGTACAGCACAGACAGTAGAGTCCATAGAGGTCGGTGATTACGGCAATGAAGGTTCTCACTATCCAGCCAATTATCGTGGTACCTATGGCCCAGGCGCTACCGTTAGTAACCTCGGTTTCCGCCCAGCTTTGTACGTCAAGTAAAATTTTGCGAGCGCTCGATGCGCGAGCAAAATTTCATAACTCTAGAAAATTAATAACAGTAGACGCCCTTTTTTGGGCGCCTATATTTTTTTTTTTCGAGTGGATTTAAGCTAATATCATATAGCAGGAGTACCTGTCTAGTAAAGCCTAACCAGCAGCTAGTACCTAATCTTGGCTCCAAAGTGGTAACATTAGGAGTAAGTGTAGATAAGGGAGCATAAGAGCCGTAATGTGAAAACGTGAAACTATCGAGCCCCGAAATGGCGGATAAAATGAAAAGGCTGATGTTATGAAGCAAACAGCAAGCAGAATTTATATAATCGTTATGGTGAGAGTATATAAACTTTTCCGGGGTCTAAGGGTGTGGCGAGTATGTAATGATATGATATTGGAACTTGAGAGAGACTATACTATCTCTAGAAAAGAGTATGTAAAGGGAGTATAAAATCAACCAATACAAAAGTAGTATAGCCAGTCGGATTAGCTCATAGTATCGGAGAAACAGAGTAATATCTGTGGAGAAAAGGGGCTAATGTATAGTTCGCTCTAGTAATTGAAACATAAATAACTTCTAAAGGAGTAAATGAAAATGTCAAATGAAATTATTAGAATAAGTAACATAGCAAGTATGCATAAACAAGTTGATACTGTAATGTATGCACTAAACAAAGAAAATCTAAAACAAAGTGCTAAAAGAATAGCTGGTAATAAAGCAGTAGGAATAGATAATGTAACTAAGAAAGAGTATATAGAAAATCTTGAAAGCAATGTAGAAGATTTAATAGCAAGAATGAAAAGAATGGCATATAAACCGAAGGCAGTAAGAAGAGTATATATACCAAAAGCAGGAAGTGATAAGAAAAGACCATTAGGAATACCAGCATTTGAAGATAAAATAGTACAAGACCAAATGTCACAAATATTAAATGCAATATATGAGCCAATGTTTAAAGAATTTTCTTATGGATTTAGACCGAAAAGGAGCTGTCATCAAGCAATAGCATATCTGGATAAAATAATACATGCAGAAAAAGTAAACTACATAGTGGATTTAGATATTAAAGGGTTCTTTGATAATATAAATCACGAATGGCTAATAAAATTTATTGAATACAGAATAAGGGATAAAGTATATATAAGATATATTAGAAGATTTCTAAAGAGTGGAATACTAGAACAAGGAAAACTGATAAAGCCAGAAATGGGAACACCGCAAGGAGGAATAATATCCCCAATATTAGGAAATATATACTTACATTTTGTATTAGATGATTGGTTTGAGAAAATAGTAGAAAGACAAACAGAAGGATATGTAGGAATGGTAAGATATGCAGATGATAGCGTAGCATGTTTTCAATATAAAGATGAAGCAGAAAAATACTTAAGAAGTGTAAAGAAAAGACTAGCAAAATTTGGATTAGAAGTATCAGAAGAAAAGACAAAAATATTAGAATTTCGGAAGATATGCACAAAGAGAAAGAAAAAGACAAGGAAAGAAGAAGGCAGAAACATTTGATTTCTTAGGATTTACACATTATTGTAGTATAGGAAAGGAAGGACAGTTTAGAATGAAAAGGAAAACAAGTAGAAAGAAATTTAGAGCAAAAGTACAGGAAATGAAACAGTGGATAAGAAGAAGAATGCATTGCAAAGTATCAGATACAATAAAACTATTAAACATAAAATTATTAGGTTATTATAGATATTACGGAATAACAGATAATACAAATAGCATAAGAAGATTTTATGAGATAACAGCAAAAATATTATACAAGACACTAAATAGAAGAACACAAAAGAATAAATATAGTTACGAGGAATTCTATAATAAAATACAAAAACAAATAATAGAACCAAAGATATATGTAGATATAGTGAAAATGTCATACCAAATGTAAAGAAGAATTATACAAAGAGCCGTGTGCGTTAATAGCGCAAGCACGGTTCTGTGAGGGTTATAGGCAGTAATGTCTATTTCTACTCGACGTATATTTGGGTAGCTTAATGCTAAAGTCGCAATTTTTAAACATGTAAATGAAGTACTTTTAAAAATAGGAATTAAATAAATGTCTTAACGACTTTAGACGTTAAGAGGCGAATTAATACAGTAGACACCTTTATATGGTGCCTATATTTTTTTCTAGCGGATTTAAGCTATGTCTTGTATTATAGCTGATGGAGGATTTAAGTTAATATCATATAGCAAGAAAGCCTGTCTGGTAAAGTCTAGCTAACAGCCAGTACATATTCTTGGCTTGGAAGTAGCAATATAAGAGTAAGTGTAGACAAGGGAGCATAAGAGCCGAATGCAAAATTAAGTATGTGAATAAGCATAAAATCAACCAAGCCAAAGAAAAGAAAAAAATATTTTATAACTAGTTGACTAAAGGCAAAAAAAATGTTATAAATATAAAGTACCAATAAGGCCCGTTGGTCAAGCGGTTAAGACGCCACCCTCTCAAGGTGGAATCATGGGTTCGATTCCCGTACGGGTCACCACAAAATATAAAATATTTGTATATTTAAATGTATATTATCACAATCTATTGAAAATAATAATATAATAGTATTGACAATTGTATTACAATGTAGTACAATAATTACAGAAGGGAGTGAATGTTATGACTATTTCAGTAAGATTGAGTGATAAAGATACAGAATTAATTAAAACATATGCAAAAATGAACAATATTTCTTTATCTGATTTAATAAGAAATGCAGTATTAGAGAAAATAGAAGACGAATATGATTTAGAATGTTATAAAAAGGCAATTGAAGAATACAAGAAAAATCCCAAAACATATACAATGGATGAAGTAAAAGAGGAGTTGGGATTATAAATGAGTTATAAAGTCATATTTACAGATAAAGCCAAAAAACAACTAAAAAAATTAGATAAGCATATATCATCTTTAATAATTGGTTGGCTAGAAAAAAATATAGAAGGTTGTGAAAATCCAAGAGTGCACGAAAAAGGATTAGTAGAGAACAAATCAGGACAATGGAGATATAGAATTGGGGATTATAGGGTGATATGTGAAATACAAGATGATGAAATAATAGTTCTTGTTTTAGAAATAGGACATAGAAGGGAAATATATAATTAAGCCATTGAAATTTTATATAATTTTATATAGAGAAAAAGAGACAACATTATAAAATATATATCAAAATGAGTTACAAAACTTAAAAGGGAGTAGCTTTAAATTACTAATCAACAGTCGCGATATAGTATATATCTGGTTAGTAAGCTTGTAATAAATAAGTAAGCAAGACTTTTAAAAGAAACAAAATCTTTTAAAGGTCTTTTTTGTATTTATTAAATATTTTCAACAAAGGACAATTTTTAAAATCAAAATAAAGTTTAAAGTCTTATAAAAAATTACGCATTAAATATAAAAAGACATAAAAAGATTCTACATACAAAATAAAAAGAAAAGAGGCGACTGAAATGTAAAAAGTATTAAATTTTTAAATAAAAATAGAACCAAAATATTGATATATTTTTAATATTTGGATAAAATGAAAATATATGAGAAAAAATCTATGACAAAAACAAAACTTTTTAACAATAATTTAAATTTTAGGAAAGGAAATATGAAAGAATGGAAAATAAGAACTGGTTTAACAAAGAAGTAAAGGATGTTGAAAAAGAGTTAGAAACAAGCCAAGAAAAAGGTTTATCATCAGAAGAAGTAGTATCAAAACGAAGAGAAAAATATGGACTTAATCAATTAAAAGAAAAGAAAAAGAAGTCATTACTTATGAGATTTCTAGACCAATTTAAAGATTTTTCTATTATCATTTTAATAATTGCAGCAATTGTTTCAGGATTTGTAGGAGTAGCAGAAGGAGAAGGAATAACAGATACAATTATTATCTTAATTGTTGTTATATTAAATGCAGTTATTGGAGTAACACAAGAATCAAAAGCAGAAAAATCATTAGAAGCTTTGCAAAAATTAACAGACCATGCATCAAAAGTTATTAGAGACGGAAATGTAACAGTTGTTCCAGCAAAAGAGCTAGTTCCAGGAGATATTGTTGTATTAGACACGGGGGATTACATTCCAGCAGATTTAAGAATTATAGAAGCAGTAAATTTAAAAGCACAAGAAGCATCACTAACAGGAGAATCTGTACCAGTTGAGAAAACTACAGAAAAAATCGATGGTGAAGAAGTTGGGCTTGGAGATAGAACAAACATGTTATTTTCTTCTAGCTTAGTAACATATGGTAGAGGAAAAGGAATTGTTGTAGAAACAGGAATGACAACAGAAGTGGGAAAAATTGCGGAAATGATAAATGAAACAGAAGAGCAAACTACACCATTACAACAAAAATTAAATAAATTAGGAAAAACATTAGGAATTACAGCAATCATAATATGTGTGGTTATCTTTATCATAGGATTATTCCAACAAAAAGAACCAATCCATATGTTTATGACAGCAGTATCATTGGCTGTGGCAGCAATTCCAGAAGGATTAGTAGCTGTATCAACAATAGTTTTGGCAATAGGTGTTCAAAAAATGGTTAAGAGAAATGCCATTGTTAAGAAATTGCCAGCAGTTGAAACATTAGGAAGTGCAACTGTTATCTGTTCAGACAAAACAGGAACATTAACTCAAAATAAAATGACAGTAGAAAAAGTATTCTTAAATGGCAAGATAAAAGACTTAGAAGAAATTGATAGCAAAAATCTATCAGAAGATATGACTAAATTGGTATATGCCAACATGTTGTGTAATGATACTAAAATTGCACAAGATGGAACTTTGACAGGTGACCCAACAGAAACAGCATTAGTAGATATGGCATTTAAATTAAATTTTGATCCATCTATTTATGATAGAATGATACGTGTTTCAGAAGTACCATTTGATTCAGATAGAAAATTAATGACAACAGTTAATAAAGTAAATGAAAAATACATTGCCTATACAAAAGGTGGTGTAGATGAATTATTAAAAATATGTAAAGGATATTTATTTAATAATGAAATAAAATCAGATTTAGATAAATATGCAGTAACAATTAGACAAAAAAATGAAGAAATGGCAAAAGAAGCTTTAAGAGTTTTGGCTTGTGCATATAAAGAATTTGACCATGAACCAACAAAAGAAGAACTAGAAAATATAGAAAGTGATTTAATATTTGTTGGAATGGGTGGAATGATAGACCCACCAAGAGAAGAAGCAAAAAAAGCAGTAGAAAAATGTAAAACAGCAGGAATAAAAACGGTGATGATAACAGGAGACCATAAAATTACAGCAACAGCTATTGCTAAAAAATTGGGTATATTAGAGAATGAAGATGAAGCAATAACAGGACTAGAACTAGAAAAAATGTCTGATGAAGACCTACAAAAAAATGTAAGACATTATTCTGTATATGCAAGAGTATCTCCAGAACATAAAGTAAGAATTGTAAAAGCATGGCAAAAAAATGGAGAAATTGTAGCAA
The DNA here is from genome assembly GCA_930982035.1 of uncultured Clostridium sp. GTDB lineage: Bacteria > Bacillota > Clostridia > TANB77 > CAG-508 > CAG-269. The sequence goes on along the minus strand of CAKNJL010000077.1, from coordinate 1,023 downwards.
TGACAGGTGATGGGGTAAATGATAGCCCTGCATTAAAAACAGCTGATATAGGTTGTGCAATGGGAATTGTTGGAACAGATGTTGCAAAAGAAGCAGCAGATGTAATCTTAACAGATGATAACTTTGCAACAATTGTATCAGCAGTAGAAGAAGGAAGAAGAATTTATGACAATATATTAAAAGTTATACAATTTTTATTATCAAGTAATATAGGTGAAGTAGTTGTATTATTTTTAGCAACATTATTAACACCACTATTTGCACAATGGTTTGGAATAACAGATATTGCTCATTTAGAAATATTATTGCCAATTCATATATTATGGATAAACTTAGTAACAGACTCATTACCAGCATTAGCATTAGCGTTTGACCCAGCAAATTCAGATATCATGAATAGAAAACCAAATAAACCAGGAAAAGGCGTATTCACAAAAGGAATGACATGGAGAATTATTTACCAAGGTGTTATGATAGGATTATTAACACTTGGAGCATTTATGATAGGACTTGCAACTACTACAGAACCAATTGATGGACTAACATTAGATGAATCAAAAATTGAAGTAGGTCAAACAATGGCTTTTGTTACATTAGCTTTTTCAGAATTAGTACATGTGTTTAACATTAGAAATAACAAAAAATCAATCTTTAAAACTAAAGTATTTAATAATAGCAAGTTAATATGGGCTATACTTGGATCAGCATTATTGATGGGAATCATCTTAGCAGTACCAGCATTAAGAGGAATCTTCAGTATACCAGTACTACCAACAGAAAACATTATTGAACTAATTGGTTTAGTAATAGCACCATTAATCATTGTGGAATTGTTTAAGTTATTTAAAATTAATAGTTTCAAAGACGAGTAAGAACAAGAGCAAAACAGACAATTTGGGCAAGGTCTCAAATTGTCTGTTTTTGGTCAATTAGGAATGTTGCCGGTGGAGGCTGAGGTGCTAGTGGGCGCGGAGAGGTTGTCAGTGGGGACGGAGATTTTGACAATGGCACTGGGGACAGAAG
>CAKNJL010000076.1 GCA_930982035.1 uncultured Clostridium sp. | reverse complement strand
CAATTATATAGGATTAAGTTTGAGGTTTCAATACGTGTTCTTATTAACCGCTTACTGAAGAGTTATCATAATTATAATTTTATAATCGTAAATAGTATTAAAAGTTTCGCTTTGAATTTAGTAATAATTTCAAGGCGATTTTTTAATGAAAATCTCTATATCGCAATAAATGCTAGTGCGTGGTCAAAATTAAAAACTAAAAGTATCCAATAAATTAAAAACAAAAATAGGAAAAAATAAAAAAATTTACTAAAATAATTTTAAATAAAAAAGAGAATAATATTAATGTAAAGTTGTATACACAATTTTATAATCTAAATTTTTAGGAGGAAATTATGTCTAGAAATAGTAAATTAATTTCTGAAAATCTAAGAGAAGAAATAGCAAGAGAATTAGGAGTATATGAGCAAGTAAAACAAGACGGAGGAAGCTGGGGAAATGTTTCTTCTAAAGATTGTGGAAACATTGTAAAAAAAGCAATAGAAATAGCAAACAGATCAGTACAATAGGGACGTGTCAAATTGAACATTTTTTGTCCAAAAGGGACAGGTTACGTTGGTGTCAATGGGGACGGAGATTTTGACAACATTATCAATGACAATGTTGTCAAAATCTCCGTCCCCATTGACACCAAAAAAATACATGGTGTTTATTTATGGGACAAATGGTAATTGAAAAACTATTAAAAGCTTTATATGCAAAAAATAATGTTTCTGCACCATATGCTCCTAAAAGTCATGATTTAATGTATTTAGCACAGAAAATTAATTTAACAGTGACAGAAACTAAAAAACTTTATTTAAATGAAATAACAAGATTTAATTTAAATTCAAGATATGATGATTGTAAAAGAGAATTCTCTAGAAAATGTACTGACGAATATACAGAAGAACAAATTAATAAAATTGAGGAGGTAAAACAATGGTTAGAGAAACTATTAAAAGGAGAGAATTAATCAAAAAAATTGATAGAGAAATAATAGATATAGTAAATGAATATATAGAAATTGTAAGTAAAAACTATGATGTAGTAGCTATAATCTTATTTGGATCATATGCAAAAGGAACCCAAAGAGAGGACAGTGATATAGATATTGCAATAATTACTGATGATATAAAAACTGATAAATTTGATGAAGAAGTTAACTTAATGCAATTGAGAAACGACATCGATTATAGAATAGAACCTCATATTATTAGTATTTCTGATTATGAAAATGATGAAACACCATTTGTAATAGAAGTAAAAAATACAGGAATAAAAGTAGCATAAAATATTAATAAATTTTTTCTTTGAGTTCATTAGGAATGTTCTCAATTCCTCAAAACAGGAATTAAGGGATGCTCTTGGAAAGAAGGGATTTAGGGGACGGTCCTTGAATCCCTGTTTTTAAATAGTAAGAAACAAATTTTAAAATATTTAAAAAACAGGGATTCAAGGACCGTCCCCTAAATCCCTTCTTTCCAAGAGCGTCCCTTAATCCCTGTTGCAAAAAAATAAAATTAGTCATATAATTTATAAAACAAAAAATAGAGGTGAAACTATGGAAAGTATAAAAGTAAATAAAATAGCAGATAAAAATATAACAACAAAAGATATAATAGAAATTACAAAAGGGACTTTGATAAGTGGTAATGAAAATACAGTATGCAAAAATTTTTCGAAAGATACTAGAACTATTGAAAAGGGTGATATATACATAGGGATTAAAGGAGAAAATTTTGATGGCAATTTATTTTGGGATAAAGCTCTAGATAATGGAGCTTTAGGAGTTATTGTTCAAGATATAGAGTTTTCTAAAGAAGAAATAGAAAAATACAAAGATAAAGTAATAATAAAGGTAGAAGATACATTACAAGCATTATACGAAATTGCTAGTTACAAAAGAGATATGTATGATATACCAGTTATAGCTATTACAGGTAGTGTAGGTAAAACAAGTACAAAAGATATAGTTGCAAATGTGGTATCACAAAAATACAAAACATTAAATACAAAAGGAAATAACAACAATAATATAGGTTTACCTTTTACGATTTTAAATGCAGAAAATGATATAGAAGCAATGGTACTAGAAATGGGAATGAATCATTTTGGAGAGATACATTTACTTTCAGAAATTGCTAAGCCTAATATATGTATAATAACAAATATAGGGACTTCACATATAGGGAATTTAGGGTCTAGAGAAAATATTTTAAAGGCAAAATTAGAAATATTAGATGGAACACAAAATCCGTATATCATAATTAATAATGATAATGATTTATTACATAAATGGTATGAAGAAAATAAGGATAAATACAATGTAAAAACATATGGGATTAAAAACAAAAGTGATATTATGGCAGAAGATATTAATTTACAAGAAGAATATAGTGAATTTAGAATTAGTTATAATTATGATTTATCTAAAAAAAGAGAAGAAATGTCAGAAAGAGATAATAGTAATTTTAACACAGGTAAAAGTATATATGAAAATAGAAACGAAAGTACAGAAAAAATTACAAATAAACATATAGATGAGAGTAAAAATGAAAGTACGGATAAGAATATAAATGAAGAAAAAATAAAGATTCCCGTAGGAGGAGAGCATTTTATATTAAATAGTTTATGTGCAATATCTGTAGGAAAAAAAATTGGGGTAAAAAATGAAGATATAAAAAATGGAATAGAAACTTTTGAACTTACCAAAAATCGTATGGAAGTAACAGAGTTGAAAAACGGAATTAAAATTATAAATGATGCATACAATTCTAGTGTAGAATCAGTAAAAGCTACTTTAGAATATATGAACACAATGAAAGCAAATAGAAGAATAGCAGTTTTAGGAGATGTTCTAGAAACAGGAGAATTTGCTAAAGAATTGCATGAGAAAATAGGAGAAGTAGTTTGCAAAAATAATATAGATATTCTTATATGTAATGGAGAAAACTCAAAATATATAATTCAAAGAGCTAAAGAACAAGGAATGAACAAAGACAATATATATTATTTAGAAAATAGAGAAGATATTGTGGATTTAATCAAACAAATCGTAGAACCAAATGATGTTATTTTATTTAAAGCATCAAATGGAATGAAGTTTTTTGAAATAGCAGAAAAAATAAAACAAATAATCTAACAACAATTCAAACAGACAATATGGGCCAGGTCGTAAATTGTATTCTATAACAGACAATATGGGCCAGGTTATAAATTGTATTTTATATATTAGAAAAGTTATACCTATTTTCTAATATAAAAAACACATTGCACACAAACTTTACTTGCGTAAAATTTGGCATGCAAATAAATATGTGACATATTAGTAGACTAAAATGATAGAGTATAGAAATCAGGTTGTTTTTATTTTATATTATAAATAAAAAACGTAACTGAGTATTGGAGAAAATTTACAAGGAGGGATTAGTTTGAAAGAAATTACTTTCATAACTATGTGTGCCTTTGAGTGAATCGCGAAAGGAATGTGATTTAAAATGAAAACTAAAATAGGGTTAATTTTTGGCGGAATGTCAACAGAAAATGAAGTTTCTGTAATGTCTGCAAATTCAATTTTACAAAATCTAAACAAAGACAAATATGAAATTTATCCAATTTATATAACAAAAGAAGGATATTGGTATAAATACAAAAAACTAGATAATATTGAAATAGACCAAAATCTAAGTAATACTGAAAAAATAGAAAATATAATAAGATATTTACAAGACTTAGACGTGATATTTCCTGTATTACATGGAGCTTTTGGAGAAGATGGTACAATTCAAGGTTTATTTGAGATGATAAAAAAGCCATATGTCGGTTGTGGTGTATTAGCATCAAGTGTGGGTATGGATAAAGTATATACAAAAATAATTTTTAACAGAGCAAATATCAATCAAGCACGATACATATATTTGAAAAATCACAAAGGTAAATACATATATATAGATGAAGAATTTAATGAAAAATATGTAACATTAGATGAAATTGCTAATATGGTTGAAAATAAATTAGGGTTTCCAGTCTTTACAAAACCATCTAATTCAGGTTCAAGTGTAGGGATAAATAAAGCAAAAAATAAAGAAGATTTAAAAGAACATATAAAATATGCAAGTCAATTTGATAGTAAAATATTAATAGAAGAGGGAATAAATGGTCAGGAGGTAGAATGTGCAGTATTAGGAAATGAAGAAGTAGTAGCATCTTGCGTTGGCGAAATTAAACCAGCAGAAGAATTTTACAGTTATGATGCAAAATATGAAGATGAGAATTCAAAGACCTTAATTCCTGCTAATTTGGATGGAAAAGTTTCAGAAGAGATTAGAAAATTAGCAGTAAAAGCTTTTAAAGCAATAGATGGTAAAGGATTATCTAGAGTTGATTTCTTTGTAGAAAAAGATTCTAATAAAATTTATATAAATGAAATAAATACATTACCAGGATTTACTAAAATAAGTATGTATCCAAAATTGTTTGAGCATGTAGGAATAAAATATAGTGATTTATTAGATAAGTTAATAGAATTAGCGATTTCATTGTAAGTATGAGTTACAATTCAAAGTCTAAAAAGTTATATAGCCCAAAGTTATATTATAATATAACTTTGGGCTCTCATAGATTTAACCGTATATAGTAACAACTATTAACAACATATAGTATGAAATTTTGATAAAAGTATAGATTTTTTTATTTTTTGTGATATAATAGAAACACCTGATTATTGGGGAGGATGTCAAATGGTTTACAAAGATTATTATAAAATTTTGGGGCTAGAAACCAGCAGAGTTTCTATTGATGAAATAAAAGTAGCATATAGAAATGCAGCTAAAAAATATCATCCTGATGTAAATATAGGAGATAATTTAGCAGAAGAAAGAATAAAAGATATAAATGAAGCATATAGAATATTATCTACACCAAACTTAAAGAGAAGATATGATAGAACATGGAATTCGCATAACATGGTAAATAGAAAATTTAATATTAAAGGAAAAGACTCCATAGTAAAAATGTTTTTTGGAAATATCAAACAAAAACATGAAGAGAAAACAAATAAAGATAAAGAACCATTAAGAGGAGAAAATGTAGAGACAGAAATAAACTCAACAATATATGAAGCATTTTATGGGTTAGACAAAAAAATATCTTTAAGAACAGTAGAAGGTAAAATGAAAACTTTTACAGTAACAATCCCACAAGGAATAAGGGATGGAGAAAAAATAAGATTAATAGGACAAGGAAAACCCGGAATAAATGGAGCAAAAAATGGAGATTTATTCATAAAAATAAATATAAAAGATGACAAAAAGTTTAAACTTCAAGGATGTGATATTTATACAGACTTATTAATAACACCATGGGAAGCAGCCCTAGGCACAAGAGTTAATATAAAATCAATAGATGAAGAAACAAAAGTATATATTCCTCAGGGAATACAAAGTGGAGAGAAAATTAGAATACCTGGTAAAGGATACAAAGACGGAAAAGGCTCAAGGGGAGACTTAATTGCAGAAGTAAAAATAATGGTACCTAAGAAATTAACTGATCAAGAAAAGAAAATATTTGAAGAATTAAACAAAGTATCAACATTTGATCCAAGACGATGATTTGGGGACGGAGAAAAAATCATCGTTTTTTTCTATTTATAAACAAATTTACATAATTCGTGTTGACAAAATATGTATTTTCATGTAAAATATAAAGTGAGCGTGTGATTTCCATTTTATACGGAAATCATATAAAGAGATAATCTAAATAAAGTAAAAAAACAAAGGACAAACTATGGATTAAAAAACATAGAAACGGAGGGAAAAAAATGGAGACATGGGAAGGAAAGAGCTTTAGTATTACTGATCCAAAGGGAGTAAGTACAGTAATCTATCAAATTTTAAAAACTCCAAAAGAATTACTAAAAGAATGCCCTAAATATGTTTTAGAAAGATTAGACTCAACAGATGAAATAAGGGGAGACGTAATTAGAAAGACCTTTTATGTAGATTTTCCGTCAGTTGACCAAGATGAATTAGTAATATTATCTTTTGGAAAAGATAGAGTTGTTGTTAATACCGCTATTTTGGAAGGAAATAAAGTTTCGATCAGTAAAAAACCAATGCCTTTAAAGTTTAACAGTATATATTCAGAAAAAGAAACTGAAATAAAAGACTTTAAGTATACGCCAAATTTGAAGAGACCAATTTGTGTAATAGACCCAGAAACTACAGAAGAAGTAAAGCCTATGCTTTATTTTGATGAGAAAACAAATGAAGTAAAAGGAAAATGTAAGTTGAAACCAAATAAACCTTATTTTGCCTTTGAAATCAGGGACAAAAAAGAGGATTAAGGGAGGAAAGTTTAAATGAATAGTCCAATGAAGGAATCGAACTTAAAAGGTAAAGAATTATGCGTTTGTTATTTTGTTCAAAAAGTTATAGAGTTAGAAGGAAATAAACCTAAAAAAGAATTAGATGATATTGCAAATGGTCAATCACAAGTTACAGATTTAGAACAACCTGCAATAGATGCAACGGCTAAAAGTGTTACAATTACTCTTGATGATAATTTAGAAATGACAAGAACAGAAGGACAAACTACAGTAAAAGCAGGAAAGTTATCACAAGAAAAACAAACAGCTAAAAAAATACAAGACATTAATAACAAACATAAAAAAGAAACTTCAAAAGACATCAAAGAGGATCAAAGCAGATAAACAAAAGAGTAGGTGATTATATTGAACTATAAAATAGAAGGTGCAATCAGAAGAAATAGAACTAATTTTATAATATTTGCAATACTATGGATATTTATAGCCATAGTATTTGTTACGCCTATAGCCCATAGCTCGTATCAAGCAAATACAAGTGGGCAATTTAATTTAGAAGTATTTATAGAAACATTTGGAACTTCAATAACGAAACCATTTGGAACACTTGGGAGTGTATTTTCAGAAGGAGCAGGAGGGACATATTTCTCTACTTTATTAGTAGTAACTATTATATATTCAGTCTTTTTCTTTATAGGTTTTGTAAGATCAGCACCAAAAAATGAATTTTCAGATATAGAACATGGATCTAGTGATTGGAGTCAAAGAGGAGAACAATATCAAATATTAAGTAAAAATAAGGGAATAATACTAGCAGAGAACAATTATTTACCAGTAAATAAAAGAGGAAATGTAAACGTATTAGTAGTTGGACGGATCTGGATCTGGTAAATCTGCATCATATTCAATACCAAATGCATATCAAATGTTAGGGTCATATGTTTTCACAGATCCTAAAGGAGAATTATATGACAGAACAGCTGGATATTTAAAAGCACATGGATATAAAATCAAAGTATTAAACCTTGTAAGGCCAGAATACAGTGATGGATATAATCCATTAATGCACATTTCATCAGGATTAGACGTTGATGTAATAGCAAACACAATAGTAAAAGGACAAAAATCAGAAAGTGGAAGTAATGACCCATATTGGGATGATATGGCAGAAATGCTATTAAAAGCTTTAATATATTATTTATTAGCTACAAGACCAGAAGAAGAGCAAAACTTAGCAAGTTGTGCGGAACTAGTAAGAGCAGCAAATAACAATGGAGGAAGCAACCTTCTTACAGAATTAATGAGTCAATTACCATATGACCACCCAGCAAGAATGAATTACAAATCTATTGAAATAGCACCAGAAAAGACATATGGTTCTATATTGAGTTCATTGCAATCAAAATTAGGTAAATTTGATTCAAAAGAAATAGCAGAACTAACGTCTACAGATACAATTGATTTTGAACAAATAGGAAATGAAAAAACAGCAGTATATGTTATATCATCAGATACGCATACAGCATATGACTTCTTACTAACAATATTCTTTGCTCAAATGATACAACAATTATATGACTATGCTGACCAAAACGGAGGAGCACTAAAACAGCAGACATTCTTCATACTAGACGAGTTTGCCAATATAGGAAAAATACCAGATTTTGACAAAAAAATATCTACATCTAGAAGTAGAAAAATATCATTCAGTGTTATATTACAAAATATAGACCAATTGGAAGCAGTATATGAAAAATCATATGAAACAATAATGGGTAACTGTGATACACATGTGTTTTTAGGAAGTAACTCATATAAAACAGTAGAATATTTCTCAAAAGCATTAGGTGAAAAAACAATAGAAAGAGATAGTGTATCAATTAATAGAGACAGACAAAACTGGAAAACAGGAAAAAGTGTATCAGACCAAGTAATGGCAAGAGCCCTAATGACACC
>CAKNJL010000075.1 GCA_930982035.1 uncultured Clostridium sp. | reverse complement strand
ATTTCAGTCTGATTTTTTACAGCCTAACCCTCAATAACATACTAAACATTATAGTATTATTAATTTTAGCTGGAGTAACAATAGCGACATTAACAGGAGACAATGGTATTTTAATAGAAACAACAGAGGCAAAAAACAAGACAGAAGAAAGAGAAGAGGAAGAAAAAGTAAATTTGTCAGTGGTAGGAGCATTGGCAAAAGATAGTGGAGGAGAAATAAAAGAAGGATATTTAGATGAAGAGTTAGCAAGTCAATTTGGAGAAAAAGGAACAGATTACACTTTAGAAGGAAGTGGACCATTCACAGTAACGATAATAGAAAGTGGAAGAAGTTATTTAATAAATGAAGATGGAACAATAGGAGAAGCAATAAAAAGAGAAGGAATCGAAATAGGAGACTATGTAAATTATATGCCAGGTATAAATGAAACAGGATATACAACAGACAAATTAAGTAAAAGTATAACAGGTTCAACTAATAATACAAGTGCAATAACTCAAAATAACTTAAAATGGAGGATATTAAATATAGACCCAAGTGGAAGAGTAGATTTAATAAGTGAAAAACCAACAAGCCAGCATGTATATTTTGAAGGAGCAAGAGGATACAATAATGGAGTATATGTAATAAATGACATATGTAGAACCTTGTATAGTAATAATAGCTTAGGTATAACAGCAAGAAATTTAGATTTAAAAGATATAGAAGACCAGATGAATGCCACGGGAATAGCGGCAAGAGATGCATACATGCAAAGTAGTAGTAGAACTCAATATGGAAAACAAAAAACATATGGAAGCGGGTATAATAAATATCCAAATTTATATGCTCAAGAAAATGGAAGTGGAATAAATACAGAAGAAATAAAAACAGATGGAATAGATGTAAATGCAGATGGATATAGCAAGCCGGTAGAAGAAGATTCAAGTACAGCACAAGACGGCTTAACAGTAACGCAAACATATTATTACATGAGTACCCCAAGTAATTATTTTGATGAGCAAGAATTTTATAACATGATATTCGGAACAGGTTCAGAATATTGGTTGGCCTCTCGTGATGTTAACTGTTATTCGACTTATGCGTCATTTGGTTTGCGCTTTGTGGGGAATTCCACTCTTTATAATACCAACATGTTCAATTCGGATGGTAACGCGAGCACCTATGACAATGCTCTTCGCCCTGTAGTTTCTCTAGGGGCTGACATCAAAATAACACCAGTAGAAAATGCAGATGGAAGTAGTGAGTCAAACATGCATCAAATCAGTAAATAGTCGACAAATTCGACGCCGTAAACAAAAACGACTAAAAAGTAAAATAAAAAATCCGTCACAGTTTTTTAGTAAAGAGCCGTGACGGAATTTTTCACAATAACAAAAAACAAATGCTTGAAATGAAAATAGAAAAAAATTGATAATTTTATATTGATATAGTAAAATAAAAACATAATAAAAAGAAAGTTGATATAGAGGAGAATTTACTCTTAAAATATACAAAATTAACAAAGATGTGATTTTTACAACAAAAAAGTCTGCAAAAGTGTGATAAATACAATCAAAATCTTTGCAAAAGTGTGATTATATGGTATAATTAAAATATATAGTGTATATAGTATAGATAGGAAGTGTTGCAAAATGAAAAGATTGATAATGGAAAAATTAATAAAATGGAAAGATAGTAAATATAGAAAACCTTTAATATTGAAAGGAGCCAGACAAGTAGGAAAAACATATATTGTAAAACAATTTGGAGAAGAAAACTATGAAGGGATTGCTTATTTCAACTTTGACCATGATGAAGATTTGCACAATCTATTTGTAAACACAAAAGATCCTAAAAGAATTTTAGAGCAATTAGCTTTTATATATGGAAAAGCAATACTACCAGAGAAGACATTAATATTTTTTGATGAAATACAAGAATGTCCAGACGCCTTAAATAGTTTAAAATATTTTCAAGAAGAAGCAAATGAATATCATATAATTTGTGCTGGAATTTTATTAGGAATAAGACTATCACATACATCATTTCCAGTAGGAAAAGTGGAATTCATGAATATGTATCCAATGTCTTTTAGTGAATTTTTAATTGCTGATAATTGTGAAAATTTAGTAGATTACATGAAATCTATTACACAAATTGAGAGCATACCAGAAATATTTTTTAATCAATTAGATGAAAAATTAAAGGCATATTTCATTATTGGAGGAATGCCAGAAGCAGTATATTCATGGGTAAACGAGAAAAACATGGAAATGGTAAATGCAATACAAGAAAATATATTAAAAGCATATGAAAGCGATTTTTCAAAACATACACAAAATCATGAAGCAAATAAGATTTCTTTAATATGGAATAGTATACCATCACAATTAGCAAAAGAAAACAAAAAATTCCTATATCAAACAATAAAAGAAGGAGCACGTGCAAGAGAATATGAAGGTGCATTAAACTGGTTAAATGATGCAAATTTAATATATAAAGTATACAATGTAAGTAAGACAGATTTTCCATTAAAAGCATATCATGATTTAAGTTGTTTTAAAATCTATATGAATGATGTAGGTTTACTTAGAAGAATGGCAAATTTAGATAGTAGAATTGTTATAGAAGGAGATAAATTATTTGAAGAATTTAAGGGAGCTTTTACAGAAAATTATGTATTAAATATGCTAACAATGCTTTATGAAGAAGTACCAAATTATTTTACTTTTGATAGATATGAGATTGATTTTGTTATTCAAAATAAAAATAGAATTATACCAATAGAAGTAAAATCTAATAAATCAACTAATAACACTAGTTTGACCAAATATAATGAGAAATTTAATAATGATATATCTATCAGATTTTCAATGAATAATCTAAAAAGTAATGATAAAGTTTTAAATATACCATTATTTTTGATAGAATATATGGAAAAATTTATATAAAAAATATTTCACTTTGTTCGCTTGAAATGTAAAAAAAATAGTATATAATAGATAACATAGGAAAGAGAAAAACAGATGTGGAAATATCATTACATTTACCTTAATTATAGCAATCGTTGTAATTATGAGTAAACAAAACTAAAATACAAAAAACACACATCTGTATTTTGCCGAAAAAGATGTGTGTTTTAAACACTTCACAAAGCAAACCACATAGTGGTTTCTCTATTCTATACAAATATTATAGCATAAAAATAATAAAAGTTGATAAACTTTAATTTCAAAACAAAGGAGCAAAAATACATGCAAGAAACTGTAAAAACAAAAAAAGTAGGAGAAATATTTAGTGACTACAAAACAAATGCAAATGTAAAATATGCAAACATCGAATGTTTAAACGTCATAAAAAAGACAAACACATTAGAAGTAAAAATATATTTTGACGAATATATAGAAATCAAAGAAATATGGCTTTTTGAGAAGTTCTTAACTGAAAGATTCCACTTTGAGCATATTGATATGATTATCAAATATCATGAAGGAGTAGAATTAAAAGACATCAAAACAGAATGGAGAAACATTATTGCATACATGTCACACAAATATCCATTAATGAAGCCAATGCTTCTACTAAAAAGTGATGTAGAGGTAAACGGAAATGAAATTAATATAAAAATGCACATAAAAGGAGCAGATTTTTTAAAGGCAAAAAAAACAGATAAAGAACTTGAAAAAGTTTTAAAAAACTTATTTGGAAAAGAATATAAAGTAAATCTTACAGAGGAATTATCAAAACAAGAAATAGAAGAAATTAAAGAAGAAATAAAACAAGTAGAAGAAAAAGCAATTGCACATATTGCAGAATTAAATGCAGAACAGCAAAGGGAAAATGCCAGTCAAGAAAATCATGGAGAATATTCAAATATACCTGAATATAATGACCCAGATTACATTCCTCCAACAGATTTAGAAGGATATATTCCAGAAGAGGCATTAGGAGAAGGTATACCAACACATGAAATGGGCAATATAGAAATAAACCAAGAAGAACAAGAATATATAATGGGAAAACCATCAAAAGCCAAAGAAAATAAAGTAGCAATAAAAGATATCACTGCAAGCAATTCAAGAATTACAATAGAAGGAAGAATTTTAACAAGTGAATGTCGAGAAACCAGAACAGGTAAAGGAATGCTAATATTTGACATATATGACGGTACTGGAACAATAACCTGTAAATCATTTGCAAAAGATGCTACAGAAGGAAAAGAGATTATAGAAAAAATCCAAAATGCCAAAGCGATTAAAGCAATTGGTAGAGCTGGACTAGATGCATATGCAGGTGATGTGACAGTTATGGCAAATACTATTATATCAAGCAATGCAGAGGTTCCAGAATTACCAGAAGAAGATGAAAGTACACCATTAATTTTAGGAATGAATCCAAATATCACAGATCCATTAGTAAAAATATCAGAGCTAAATGTTGATGATGGCAAAGTGTCAATAGAAGGAGAAGTTATTGACATGGAAGATAGAGAGTTAAAATCAGGAAAAACTTTACTTAGTTTTGATATATATGATGGAAGTAGTAGTATGACATGTAAAGCTTTTTTGAATAAAGATAATAGCAAAAGAGTAATTAAGAGAATAAAAAATGCAAAAGGATTAAAAGTGGCAGGAACTGCACAAATGGATTCTTTTTCAAATGAATTAACAATTATGGCAAATACAATTGTAGAAGGAGAAGGACTAAAAAAACAAATAAGAGAAGACCATGCAGAAGTAAAAAGAGTAGAACTCCATATGCATACACAAATGAGTCAAATGGATGCAATGACATCAGCAACAGATTTAATAAAAAGAGCAATGAAATGGGGAATGAAATCTATTGCTATTACAGACCATGGAGTTGTACAAGCATTTCCAGAAGCACATAAATTACTTGGATATGATAATCCAGACATGAAAATAATTTATGGTGTAGAAGCTTATTTGGCACCAGATAATACAAAAACAGTATATAATGGCAAAAAGCAAAGTATTGATACAACATATTGTGTACTAGATTTAGAGACTACAGGATTTTCAGCAGTTACAGAAAAGATTACAGAAGTTGGAATCATGAAAGTAAAAAATGGAGAAGTAATAGATGAATTTAGTTGTTTTGTAAATCCTGAAAAACATATACCAGAAAGAGTAACAGAAGTTACAAATATAACAGATGAAATGGTAAAAGATGCAGAAACTATTGATAAAGTATTTCCTAAAATATTGGAATTCTTAGGAGATGATAAAGAAACTGTTGTTGTAGCACATAATGCTAATTTTGATGTAGGATTTTTAAAGCAAAATGCAAAAGTTTTAGGACTTGATTTTAACTATACATATTTAGACACATTAAGTTTGGCAAAAGATTTATTCCCAGATTATAAAAAATATAAATTAGGAAAAATTGCAGAAAATTTAGGAATAAAAGTAGAAGTAGCACACCGTGCATTAGATGATGTAGATACAACTGTTAAAGTATTTAATGTTATGATAGATATGCTAAAGAAAAAAGGAGCAGTAATTGTAGAAGATATAGATAGAGTAGCCAAGAGTGAAGAAGCCAAAAAAGAAGAATACAAAAAGTTAAAAACTTATCATGCTATAATTTTGGCAAAAAACTATGTAGGATTAAAAAACTTATATAAATTAGTTTCTCTATCACATTTGCATTATTTTTATAGAAAACCACGTATATTAAAAAGTCTTTATAAAAAATATTCAGAAGGCTTAATTCTTGGAAGTGCATGTGAAGCAGGAGAATTATATCAAGCAATAGAACTTCGGAAAAACTGATGAAGAAATAGAGCAAATTGCTAGTGATTATGATTACCTAGAAATACAACCAACTGGAAATAATCAATTTTTAATTAGAAATGGAACAGTAGCAGATGAAGAAGCATTAAGAGACATAAACAGAAAAATTGTAGAAATAGGAGAAAAGTTGAATAAACCAGTAGTAGCAACTTGTGATGTACATTTTATGGACCCACAAGATGAAATTTATAGACGTATATTAGAAGCAGGGCAAAAATATGATGATGCAGATAATCAAGCACCATTGTATTTAAGAACTACAGAAGAAATGCTAGAAGAATTCAGCTATTTAGGAAAAGAAAAAGCATATGAAGTAGTTATAACAAACACAAATAAAATATCAGATATGTGTGACCAAATAAGTCCAATATCACCAGAAAAATGTCCACCACATATTCCAGGATGTGAGCAAACAATAAAAGATATAGCTTATAGTAAAGCACATGAATTATATGGTGACCCATTACCAGAAATTGTACAAAATAGGTTGGATAAAGAATTGGACTCTATTATAAAAAATGGATTTTCCGTTATGTATATTATTGCACAAAAATTAGTATGGAAATCAAATGAAGATGGATATATAGTAGGTTCTAGAGGGTCAGTTGGTTCATCATTTGTTGCAAATATGACAGGTATAACAGAGGTAAATTCTTTGCCAGCACATTACAGATGTCCAAACTGTAAATATTCAGATTTTACAGATTATGGTGTAAAAAATGGATTTGACTTACCAGATAAAGAATGTCCTAAGTGTGGTCATAAACTAGATAAAGATGGAATGGATATCCCATTTGAAACTTTCCTAGGATTTAATGGAGATAAAGAGCCAGATATTGACTTAAACTTCTCAGGAGAATATCAAGCAAAAGCCCATAAATATACAGAGGTTATATTTGGAAAAGGGACAACTTTTAAAGCAGGAACAATTGGTACAGTAGCAGATAAAACAGCATATGGATATGTAAAAAATTATTATGAGGAAAGACATATACCAATAAACCAAGCAGAGATAAAAAGAATATCACATGGATGTACAGGAATCAAAAGAACAACAGGACAACATCCAGGTGGAATTATAGTCGTACCAAAAGGAAGAGAAATATATGAATTCTGTCCAGTACAACATCCAGCAGATGACCCAAATTCAGATATAATAACAACACATTTTGATTATCACTCAATAGACCAAAACCTATTGAAACTAGATATACTAGGACACGACGATCCGACCGTAATTAGGATGTTACAAGATATAACTGGAATAGACCCAACAAAAGTACCTTTAGATGACAAAGAAACAATGTCAATATTTAGTTCAACAGATGCATTAGGAGTAACCCCAAAACAAATTGGATCAGAAGTAGGAAGCTATGGCATACCAGAATTTGGGACAAAATTTGTAAGACGGAATGTTAGTAGACACAAGACCAACAACATTTGATGAATTAATACGTATATCAGGATTATCACATGGTACAGACGTGTGGCTTGGAAATGCACAAAGTTTAATAGAAGATGGAACAGTAACATTAACAGAAGCAATATGTTGTCGTGATGATATTATGATATATTTAATAAAACAAGGGTTACCACCAAATGATTCATTTAAAATAATGGAAGCAGTACGTAAAGGAAAAGTAGCAAAAGGAAAAGAACCAAAATGGAAAGAATATAAAGCATTAATGAAAGAACATAATGTGCCAGATTGGTATATAAAATCTTGTGAAAAAATAAAGTACATGTTCCCAAAAGCACATGCGGCAGCATATGTAACAAATGCTTTTAGAATTGCATGGTTTAAAGTACATGAACCAAAAGCATATTATTCGGCATTTTTCTCAATAAGAGCATCAGATGAATTTGATAGTGAAATAATGATATTTGGAGAAGAAAAAGTAAAAAATAAAATGAAAGAAATTGATTTATTGGGAAATAATGCAACACAAAAAGATAAAGCTATGTACCCTGTATTAGAACTTGTATTAGAAATGTATGAAAGAGGTTTCAAATTTTTGCCGATTGATTTATATAAATCAAGTGCTACAAAATTTATTGTGGAAAAGGATGGAATTAGACCACCATTAAATAGTATTGCAGGACTTGGAACAGTGGCAGCACTAGGAATTGAGAAGGCTAGACAAGACGGTAAATTCATGTCAATTGATGATATGAAAATTAGGTCTAAAATAGGAGACTCTGTAACAGAATTATTAAGAAAATTTGGATGTTTAGATGGAATGAGTCAAAGTAATCAATTAAGCTTATTTGGATAAAAAAGTTTGATTGATAAGATAAAAAAATTATATTGTAAAACTTAATATTATAATCACAAGAAGTTTATATATTAAATATGATTACTTATTATGTAGAAATGTTCTAGTGTTAAATATATTAAATTATGTAAAAACTTTCTTAGAGTTAGATACTCTAAGAAAGTTTTTTACTGTCTAAATTTTATCAATAAAATATATTAAAGTCAACAAAAAATCAAAAAATTCAAAAGTAAAATTTAAATGTAAATTGAAAAAGTAATTTCAAAATAAATTAATATACAAATAATTTAACAACAATTTAGTAAAAATAAAATTTTCACATATTTAAAAGATGAATTGTAAA
>CAKNJL010000074.1 GCA_930982035.1 uncultured Clostridium sp. | reverse complement strand
AAGATATAGCTCATCCAATCAATGCTGAAACTAGAGAGAAAATTCAAAAAGCTATATTAGATGCTTATGAAGCTCCAGAAACAGAGGAATCAGCAGAATAATAAAGATAAACGGCATGATAAAATTAAAAAATTAATTCATGTCGTATTTTAATTAAAAAGCACTTAAGGTGCTTTTTTTGATGAATACAAAAAAGTTATTTCTATAAAAACCTTGAAAAACCAGAAAAAACAATGTAAAATAGTATAGATAAAATGTCCAAAACAGAAACGTCCCAAATTGGACATTTAGAAAGAGGAGGAAAAATGTTTTTAATTGTAGGATTAGGCAATCCAGAGCAAGAATATTCAAATACAAGACATAATATGGGTTTCAATACCGTAAATAAATTAGCACAAGAATATAAAATAGAATTAAATAAGACAAAATTTAAAGGAATATATGGAAAAGGAATAATAGAAGATGAAAAAGTTATAATATTAAAACCACAAACATATATGAATTTAAGTGGTGAAAGTATAATAGAAGTAATGAACTTTTATAAAATAGATTTAAAAGATATGATAGTAATATATGATGACATTGATGTAGAACCAGGAAAAATCAAAATCAGAAAAAAAGGTGGAGCAGGTTCTCATAATGGTATGAAATCTGTAATAGAAAATGTAAATTCAGAAGAATTTATAAGAATAAGAGTTGGAATAGGAGCACCTGAACACAAAAATGATATGATAAATTATGTAATAGGAAAAATTCCAACAGATGAAGAAAGAGAAGTTTTAAATAAAGGAACTGATAAGGCAAAAGAGGCAATAAAAGAAATATTAAAAAATGGTATAGATTCAGCAATGAATAAATTCAATTAATGTTTACATAAAAATGTCCAAAACGGAAACGTCCCCAATTGGACATTTAGGAAGGCAGGAGAAATGTTAGAGTTAATAATAAAAAGGGAAAAAGAAGAAAGAAAAATTGCATTAGTGGAAAATGAAAAGATTATAGAATATTATGAAGAAAAAGAAGATGATAATAGAAATGAAGGAAATATTTATATAGGCGTAGTAAAAGATATAGTTAAAGGAATGCAGGCATCATTTATTGATATAGGAAAAGATAAAAATAGTTTAATACATTTAAAAGATATTTTAGAGAAAAAAGATGAAAAAAAGGAAAGGGTAAACGAAGATAAAAAAATAGAGCAAATAATAAAACCGAATGAAAAATTATTAGTACAAATAAAAAAAGATAGTAATGAAAGAAAAGGAGCAAGGGTATCAACACATATAAATTTACCAGGAAAGTACATTGTACTTATGCCAAATACAGATATAATTACAGTTTCTCAAAAAATAGAAAATCAAGAAGAACAAGAAAGACTAAAAAAATTGGTAAAAGAGAATATATCAGAAAATAATGGAGCGGTTATAAGGACATCAGCAGAAGGAAAAGAAAAAGAGATTATAGAAGATATTAAAAGAGTAGAAAAAAAATGGGAAAAAATATTAGAAGAAAGCAAAAAAGAAAAACAACAAGGACCTAGATTGTTATATAAAAGTGAAAATATTGTAGAAAAAATGTTAATTGATTTAATTGATAAAGGACTAGAAAGAGTTATTGTTAATGACAGTATAGATTATAATGAAATCAATAAAATAAAAAATGAAAATAACGAATATAAGAAGTTACAGATTTTAGTAAAAGGTGAAGAGTCAATTTTTGAGATGTATAATCTACAAAAACAAATTGATAAAATAAACAATAGAAAGATATGGCTTAATTGTGGAGGATTTATAACTATTGATAAAACAGAAGCGCTAACAGCAATTGATGTAAATACAGGGAAATATGTTGGAACCAAAACAATGGAAGATACTGTATTTAAAGTAAATAAAGAAGCAACAATTGAGATTGCAAAACAATTAAGACTTAGAGATATAGGAGGAATAATTATAATTGACTATATTGATATGGCAAGAGAAGAGGATAAAATAGCAATAGAAGAATTATTAAAAGAAGAATTGAAAAAAGATAGAAGTAAAACACAAATAGAAGGATTTACAAAATTAGATTTAATGGAAATGACAAGAAAACATATATGTAGTCACAAAGATTGACCATTGGGGACGTGTCAAAATGACCATTGGGGACGTGTCAAAATGGACAGGTCCGGACATTGATGATATGTTAAAATAGACAGGTTTATAGGGAGAGAAAGGAATCAAAAAATGAATGTAGGATTTATATCACTAGGATGTAGTAAAAATTTAATAGATACAGAAGTATTAATAGGAGAATTCAAAAAAAATAAATATAATATTGTAAATGAAGAGGAAAAAGCAGATATATTAGTTATAAATACATGTGGATTTATTGAATCTGCAAAAGAAGAGGCAATTAATACAATATTAGAGATGGCAGAATACAAGAAAAAGAGATGTAAATACCTAATTGTAATGGGATGTTTAGTACAAAGATATTATGAAGAACTAATAAAAGCATTGCCAGAAGTGGATTTATTTATAAAAATTGAAAATTATGATAAATTATGGAGTAAGATAGAAGATTTACTAAAAAGAGGAATCATAGAAAAAGAAAAAAATACAAGTAAAAAAATAAGTGAAATCCCACAAATGCCAATGCTTAGACAAGAAGAATTTTTGAATAGGACAATAACAACAGGAACAAATTATGCTTATATAAAAATTGGAGAAGGATGTAGTAATAAATGTACATATTGTGCAATTCCATATATAAGAGGGCCATTTGCTAGCAGAAAAATGGAAGATATCTTAGAAGAAGCTAATATGTTAGCTAAAAAAGGGATTAAAGAATTAATTGTAATAGCACAAGATACTACAAAATATGGAGTAGATATATATGGGGAATCAAAATTAGCAGAATTATTAGAGAAATTAAGTAAAATAGAAGGTATAAAATGGATTAGATTTTTATATTCATATCCAGAAGGAATAACAGAAGAGCTAATAGATGTAGTAGCTAAAAATGATAAAATAGCAAAATATTTTGACATTCCAATTCAACATGTTTCTGACAAAATATTAAAAAGAATGAATAGAAAAACTAATAGAAATCAAATAGAAAATTTAATTGCAAATATCAGAAATAAGATTCCGAATGTTATATTAAGAACTAGTTTAATAGTAGGTTTCCCTGGAGAAACTAAAGAAGATTTTGAAGAGTTAAATGAATTTGTAAAACAAACTAAATTTGATAAATTAGGTACATTCATGTATTCAAAAGAAGATGGTACACCAGCAGAAAAACTTCCAGAACAAATACATGGAAACACAAAAAAAGCAAGATATAATAAAATAATGAAAACTCAACAAGAGATTTCAAGAAAACTTCAAGAAGATAAAATAGGAAAAACATATGAAGTTTTAGTAGAGGATATGTCTTTTGATGGAAAATACTACATAGGAAGAACAATGCAAGATGTACCAGATATAGATGGAATTGTTTATATAAAAAATGAAAATGATAAAATTCAAGACAGTTTGCTAAATCATTTTGTAAATTGTAAAGTAATAGATGTTAGTAATTATGATTTGATTGCAAAATTATTATATTGAAAGGGATGAATCTTATGAAAAAGAGAATTTTAACAGGAGATAGACCAACAGGCAAATTACATATCGGACATTATTTTGGTTCATTAAAAAAGAGAGTAGAAATGCAAAATAGCGGTGAATATGACATGTATATATTAATTGCAGATGTTCAAGCACTAACAGACAATTTTAATAATCCAGAAAAAGTTAGAAAAAATGTAAGAGAACTAGCAATGGATTATTTATCATGTGGAATAGACCCAGAAAAAACAACAATATATATTCAATCAATGATACCAGAAACAGCAGAATTAACAGTATATTATTCTAATTTGGTAACTATTGCCAGATTACAAAGAAATCCAACAGTAAAAACAGAAATTGCACAAAAAAAAGAAATATTTGGAGAAAGTGTAACATATGGATTTTTAGGATATCCAGTAAGTCAAGCAGGAGATATAACAACATTTGAAGGAGAATTAGTACCTGCAGGAGAAGACCAGGAACCTTTAATTGAGCAATGTAGAGAAATTGTCAGAAAATTTAACAGTATTTATGGAGAAGTTTTAGTAGAACCAAAAATTGTTTTATCAGAAGGAAAAAGAATAAAAGGATTAGACGGAAATGAAAAAATGGGAAAATCTCTTGGTAATGCGATATACTTATCAGATTCAGAAGAAGAGATAACAAAAAAAGTAATGAGTGCAGTTACAGATCCAAATAGAATAAAAAAAGATGATTTAGGAAACCCTGATATATGTATGGTAGCATATTATCATAAACTATTCTCTAGTAAAGAAGAATTAGATACAGTATGTGCAGAATGCAGAGCTGGAAAAAGAGGTTGTGTAGCTTGTAAAAAACAATTAGCAAAAAATATTATTGAATATTTAAGACCAATAAGAGAAAAAAGAGAATATTATGAAAATCATCCAGAAATTATTGACCAGATTTTAAAAGAAGGAACAGCAAAAGCAAGAGAAACAGCAAAACAAACTATGAAAAAGGTAAAAAAAGCGATGAAATTAGACTATTTTGAATAATGTCCATTGGAGTTTGTCCATTGGGGACGTGTCAAATTGAACATTTTTTGTCCAAAAGGGACAGGTCTCTATCAGATTTACAATATGTTTATCTTAGTTTTTAAATATATTTCAATTTAATAAAAATATAAAAAGGTCAGATACATATTAGAAAACTATCCGACCTGTCCCTTTTGGACAAAAAATGTTCAATTTGACACGTCCCCAATGGACAAAATGAAAGGAGAAGAGTATGTTTACAGATTATACAAAAATTATTATAAAATCAGGAGATGGAGGAAATGGAGCCGTTTCATTTAGACGTGAGAAATATGTACCAGCAGGTGGACCTGATGGCGGAGATGGTGGAAAAGGCGGAGATATCTATTTCCAAGTAGACAAAGATAAAAATACATTAATTGATTTTAGATATAACAAAAAATTTAAAGCAGGTAATGGTGAAAACGGTAGTGGTAGCCATTGTAACGGAAAATATGGAAAAGATTTATATATTAAAGTTCCAATAGGCACTGTTGTAAAGGATGTTGAAACAGGAAAAGTAGTAGCAGATTTATCAAAACCAGAACAAACAGAACTTGTTTTAAAAGGTGGAAGAGGTGGAAGAGGAAATTCTCATTTTGCAACTTCAACAAGACAAGCTCCTAGATTTTCAGAAGATGGTGATAAAGGGGAAGAAAAAGAAGTTATACTGGAATTAAAATTGTTAGCAGATGTTGGATTATTAGGATTTCCCAATGTCGGAAAATCAACATTTTTGTCAATTGTAACATCGGCAAAACCTAAAATTGCAAATTATCATTTTACAACATTACAACCAAATTTAGGTGTAGTAAAAACTAAAAATGGTGATGGTTTCGTTATAGCAGATATTCCAGGAATTATTGAAGGTGCAAGTGAAGGAGTAGGACTAGGAATTCAATTTTTAAGACATGTAGAAAGAACAAGATTATTGTTACATTTTTTAGATGTATCAGGTCAAGAAGGAAGAAATCCTGTAGAAGATTTTTATACAATTAATAAAGAATTGAAAAATTATAGTGAAAAATTAAGTACTAGAAAACAAATTATTGTAGCCAATAAAATTGATGTACAAAATGAAGAATTAATAAAAGAAGTTGAAGAATTAGCTAAAAAGGAAGGATTAGAATTATATAAAATTTCGGCTGTCACAAAACAAGGTGTGCAAGAATTAATTGACCATGTATCAGAAGTGTTAAAAACTTTACCTAAAGAAGAATTGATAGAAATAGAGGATAGAAAAGTATATACATTAGAAGATAAAGAGGATGATTGGACAATAAAAGTAGAAGATGGTGTATTTATTGTATCAGGAAGAGCTGTTCAAAGATTAATGGGTAGAGTTAATATTGAAGATAATGAATCAATGTATTATCTACAAAAATGTCTAAAAAATATGGGCATTGAAGATAAATTGAAAGAAATGGGAGTTTGCGAAGGTGATACAGTTATCTTGGATGACTGGGAACTAGAATGGTATGAATAAAATATTATAAATATTGCAAAGATTATTAGAAAGAATATTAAAATTTTTTAGAATGAAATGTAAAATGGGAATATTAATTAAAGAATAAAAAATTATGTTATAGAAATAAATAGAATTTATGAAGTATATACTTTTTATAAAATAGATTTGCGATTGTGAATTGTAGTAAATAAAATTTTATAGGAGATAATTTAATAGTTATGTAGTTTTTATAAATTTCTTAGGATGAAATGCTAAGCTACTAAAAAAGTTGTTATAAAAAATAAAATGACTTTTTTAGTCGTTAAGTATGATACTCTAAGAAAAAAGCAAATAAAAAAATTCTTTGAAAATAGTATGTTTTCCAATAATTTTAGATTTACTATTTATTTAACTTTTATATATTTTTACAGTAAATTATTTTAGAAATTACATTCAAATTTTTAATTTTTTTGTTGACTTTAATATATTTTATTGATAAAATTTAGATAGAAAAAAATTTCTTAGAGTATCATAATTAAAGATATTGCAATGAAATATTTTACGGTGAAATATTGACTTAATTCAATAAAGCATGTAAAATGAAAATGTCAAAAATCTATTTTTGCAAATAGAAAAGAACATTGAAAAAAGAATATCATTATTAGAATAAAAAGTATAAAAAAGTAAATACTATTTGCAAGAATAGAAGAAATGTATTTGATATAAATTGAAAAAAGTAAACAAAGAATTATAAAAAATAAAACTTAATTAAATTGCAAGTATAGAATACAGTTGTAAATAAACGAATAGAAAAAATAAAAGATGAAAAAATAGATGAAGAAACAAAAGAAAGGAAGAGAGAGTTTATGGTAAGAATTAGTTTGAAGAACAAAGCTAATAATGGTATTACATTAATAGCATTAGTAATAACTATAATTGTCCTTTTAATATTAGCAGCAGTATCAATTGCAACACTAACAGGACAAAATGGAATATTAACAAGAGCAAATGATGCAAAAACAGAAACAGAACAAGCAGAGGAAGATGAATTAAGAAAATTAACACAAGTAGAGGCAGCGACATACCTTAAAGAGCATGAATATACAGATGTAAGTGGTGAAAAAGTAACAATACCAGCTCAATGTGCAGTGTCACAAGCAGAAGGAGAAAACACATTAGAAGATGGGTTAGTTATAATAGATAAAAATGGAAATGAATGGGTATGGATAGAAGTACCAAAAAGTATTTATGAAAATGAAGAATATTATACAAATGGTGCGACAAATCCAACAAGTTCAGAAGATTATACAAATATAGAAAAAATAATGCAAAATTATGCAACTAAATATAGAGGTTCATATACAGATGAATGGTATTCAGAAGCACAGCATGGATTTGTAAGTCCAGAAGAATATAATAATCATAAAAATGCAATGTTGAAAAGTGTGTATGAAAATGGAGGATTTTATATAGGAAAATATGAAGTTGGAATTGGTGAAGATACTTACAGAAATTATGGAACAGATTATAGTACAGAACATCCAATAGATGAAACTCCAGTAATACAACAAGATAAATATGTATATAATTGGGTAAGATGTAATCAAGCGCAAGAATTATCAGAGAGTTTAGCAGTAGGAGGAAAGACAAGTAGTTTAATGTTTGGAATACAATGGGATTTAGTGTTAGCATATTTAGAATCAAAAGGAATTTCAGTAGCAGATTTGAATGAGGATTCAGGTTCATGGGGAAATTATAGTAATGTAGCATTTAATATTACTAGAGGAAAATATTCAACAGATTATGGAGCAAATTACACGACAGTAAATGGAACATATCAAAAACCAGAATCAAGTGTATTATTAACAACAGGAGCAACAAAGAGGAATAGTAAAATGAATATATATGATTTAGCCGGAAATGTATGGGAATGGACATTAGAAAAAAGCACTGATACCAGCCTTCCGTGTGCCAATAGAGGAGGCAGTTTACGACGGTAATGGCTCTGACTATCCAGCTTCTAATCGCGGCAACGATAGTACTTCGAACAGCAAATACCATGTAGGTTTTCGCCCAGCTTTATATTAAGCCTTGCTGAATGCTGAAAGCGATAAATTAAAATATATTAATAAATTAGTTTTGAAAGTAGAAATTTGAATAAAAAGTCTTAACGGCTTTAGACGTTAAGAAGGGATTTTTTAACAATTCAAGCAAAAGCATTTGAAAAATGGTTTTGCCTGAATTAGGAAAAATCCCACTAACGTGGCGTTTTTTGTGCTTTTCAGAGCACAAAAAATGACACGAAAATTTTATAGAAGTACTAAACGCTAGCGCGTGGTCCTAAAGCAAAAAGAAAGAATCCAAAACGCAAA
>CAKNJL010000073.1 GCA_930982035.1 uncultured Clostridium sp. | reverse complement strand
AATATTGGGTACCCTTTTTCTATTGTGTCCACATCTATGGGTATATTATATTTTTTTTCCCTTCTTCTATTCCTTCTTTTGTTCCTTCTTTTCTTCCTTCTTCTAATCCTTTTTTAATTGCAAACCTTCTTTCTGCTTTTTCATCCATTATTGCTTTTAATCTTAATTCTTCTAATCTTTGAAGTCTTTCATCTCCACTCAATCCTTCTAGTTTATCTCTAGCTTCTTTTATTCCCTCATTTTCCTTCATATAACTTTCCACCTCTTTACTAGTTGGATTCTCTATAAATTCCAACCATTTTACTAGTTCTTCCTTTTGTTTTTCTTCTATTAAGTTATAAATCTTTGGTATTTCAATTATATGTATTTCTAAGTCATCTGTCAAGATATCTTTTCTATATTTTGTTTCTATAATCTTCCAACTTGTATGATATTCTAAGTTTTTTAAACTATCAATTTCAAAATTTACAATTAACACTTCTATTGTCTTATTTAAAAATATGTAATCATTTCCTGACTTTATTTGTTTAGCATATATTCTTGACCAATAATATAATATTCTTGCAAATAATTTATCCTTTTCTGTTAATTGCATTTCTACATTGCAGAAATTTTTACCATCGAATTTTACTAAAACATCTAATACTCCCATTTTTTCTCCTATTTTTTCATGTCTCATCACAATATTTTGGCTCAAATCTACTGATTCTATCTTCCTATCTAATATTGCTTCTAAAAATTTTTTAGTTATGTTCTCACTTCCTACTTCTCCAAATAAAATTTGAAAAATAATGTCTACTTTGGGTGATAACAATTTTGTTGGCTTTTTACTTTTTTCCTGATTTTTTGCCATTCAATACCTCCTTTTGTTTATTACTATTTATAATTAAATACATATTTAAATCTTTTATTAAAATTTCTTTATATAACACATTGGAAAATTTAGATATTTTAAATTGTAGGAAACGCAAATTTTTTTGAAAATGAAATACTTTATTTTTACTTTGCATTATGAAATTGAAAAGATTTATATAATTAAACTTTTGAATAAATTTAATCTCTTATGATTTTTAAATATTTTTGATTCTAATTATTTGAATTTAATTATAAACAATTATGTAAATAATATATCACAGATATTTATAATATTCAAGATATTATAGGAAATTTTTGTAAAAAATGTTACTTATAGTTACAATCTGAAGTCTCAAATCTATTTTATAGAATGTATATAATTAATATTATAATACTTTTTAACAACAAATACCTATTATCTTTAGCAAAAGCAGACAACTCAAATCAGAGTTGCCTGTTTTTTGTCCCTATTCAATTTTTTTTGTAATATCTTTAATCCTTCTTAATCCAGAAATCACATCATTTATTTGCTCATCTTCTGGTTTACTTATAAGAAGAATTTGTAAGTATTTAACAACTCCTATTCCGCTTCTCCTGATTAGCTCACTTGCTAATATTTCTATAGGTACTACAATAAAATACCACAAAAAATTTATATTGTATTCTTCAAGTATCTCAAATATGTATGGTGTAGCTAATATTACTATTATAAATGGTACATTTCTACATATTTTTATAAGCGGTATCATTACATCCGCTTTTTCATCAAAAATAGAAAAGTTCTTTGTTTCTTCAACTGTAGGAATCCTTTCTAATTCATCATATGCATTTAATACCATATTTATTGCTCCATTATATTTTGCCTGAGTCTTATTTTTTGTTTTAAGCTTATATGTAGCTTTTATTAATTCTAGTACATTCTTTAAATCATTATTAATGTACATACCCAAAAAAATAAGATCTATACATATGAATTGCATATATAATGGGGTAAATGCACTTATAAACACTATTCCTAATACTATAAAACATACAATACTATCCATTTTTTCATTAATTTCAATTCCTGTAACATCTGCTATAGTTTCAGGCTTTTTTTCATGTTCAATATCTTCGATTGATTTTATTTTGGTTACTTCGACCTCTGCTTTCTCATTTTTTATAACTTCTAATTTTACGGGACCTGAGTCATATATCATTTCATTCTCCCGAGAAATGATAGACATATAACGCCATTTTAAATTATTCTTTTTACTGCTTTTCATGTTTTGCTCCTTTCTTTTTTTCAAGAATTTTCTTAAAAAATCTATTCTACAAGTTTCATGCTATAAATTTTATCATATTTACATAACATTTTCAACATATTCTATAAAATTAACTTTGATTCGTATTTTTTGGTATTACAATTCACAGTCTCAAATTTTTTCTATAGAATGTATATATATTAATATTGAATAAATTTCGAATGTGATTGGAGAATGATTAGAAAATCTTAAATAATTTTATGGAAAATGTTCGCGCCGAGCAAAGCGAGGGCTAAGTGAAAGGGTGCCATAAAATTATTTTAGATTTTCTTATCTTTCGTATTGAGCCGAGAAATTTATGAAATATTAATATATATACATTCTTGTTAGAAGTATTTAGGCTGTAAATTGTAACTTTTTTATACTCCTACAACTGAAAATCCATTATCTACATGAATAATCTCACCTGTAATTGCACTTGACATATCACTAAATAAAAATGCTGTACTATCTCCAACTTGATTTATAGTAACATTTTTATGTAATGGTGCTCTTTCTTCAACAACATCTAATATTGAACCAAAATCTTTTATTCCTTTTGCTGACAATGTTTTTATTGGACCTGCTGAAATTCCATTTATTCTATAACCATCTTTTCCCAAATCTTTTGCTAAGTATTTTATACTTGCTTCTAATGCAGCCTTTGCGACTCCCATTACATTATATCCTTCAATTACTTTTTCTGAACCATAATATGTATATGCAACAATACTTGCACCTTCATTCAACATTTCTTTTTCTCTAGCCATTCTTACAATTGCAACTAAAGAATATGCACTTACATCTTGAGCATGTGCATAACCATCTCTTGATGTTAATATAAAATCATTTCTTAAGTCTTCTGTATTTGCATGTGCTATTGCATGTAATAGTCCATCTATTTTTCCATGATCTTTCTTAATTTCTTCTAAACAATTATCAA
Organism: uncultured Clostridium sp.; assembly: GCA_930982035.1. GTDB lineage: Bacteria > Bacillota > Clostridia > TANB77 > CAG-508 > CAG-269. Next base: position 5,501 of record CAKNJL010000073.1, on the reverse strand, counting down.
TATCTTCATCTAAACTTACATTATTACATACATATACACTTGCCTTAGGCATATCTTTGATTAAATCTTTTACTTTTTCTAAACTATCTGCTGAGCAAGTACATATAACTTCTGCACCTTGTTCATATGCTGATTGAGCTGCTCCCCAAGCAATACTCCATTTATTTCTTACTCCCATTATAACTACTTTTTTACCTTCTAATAACATTTTTATTCCTCCTTCTAAAATATAACATTAATTTATGTGTGTTTTATATTAGTTTATAAACTAACATATTATATCACTTTATTTAGCATAAATATATAAATTCAAAAACTTTGAATTTAACAATTTTTAACACATTGTTCTAAATTTTTCATATCTTTCATTAACTAATTCTTCTTTTGACAATTTATTCAATTCTTTTAGACTCTTTTTTATATATGATTTTAATTCTTTTACTACACTCTCAAAATCTTTTTCTGCCCCATCTTCTGGTTCTTTTATTATTTTATCAATAATTCCAAATGATTTCAAATCTTTTGCTGTAGCTTTCATATCTTCTGCTGCTTCTTTAGCTTTATTTGAATCTTTATACAATATACTAGCAAATCCTTCTGGAGATAATATTGAATATATTGCATTTTCTAACATTACAATTCTATCTCCTACTGCAATTGCTAATGCCCCTCCGCTAGAACCTTCTCCTATGACAACACAAATGATTGGAACTTCTAATTTTGACATTTCAAATATGTTTTTGGCAATAGCTTCGCCTTGACCTCTTTCTTCTGCCCCCATTCCTGGATACGCTCCTGGTGTATCTATAAATGTTATGATTGGTCTGTTAAATTTTTCAGCTTGTTTCATTAATCTTAATGCTTTCCTATACCCCTCTGGGTTTGGCATTCCAAAATTTCTTTCCATGTTTTCCTTTGCCTTTTTTCCTTTTTGCTCTCCTATAACTGTAACTGGCTTTCCTTCTAATACAGCAATCCCTCCAATAATTGCCTTATCATCACCAAAGTTTCTATCTCCATGTAATTCTATAAAATCTTCAAATATTTCGTTTATGTAGTCCAATGATTTAGGTCTTTCCATTTTTCTTGCTAACATTACTCTGTCCCATGCAGTTATTTTAGACATTTCTTTTCCTCCTTTATTTATGTAATCTGATTAGTTTAGCTATTGTTGATTTCATATCTTTTCTTTCTACAATTTTGTCTATAAATCCATGTTCTAATAAAAATTCTGAACTTTGGAAACCTTCTGGCAATTTTTGTTTTATTGTCTGTTCTATTACTCTTGGTCCTGCAAATCCGATTAAAGCATGTGGTTCTGCTAAAATAATATCTCCTAAACTTGCGAAACTTGCTGTTACTCCTCCTGTTGTTGGATCTGTTAATACTGATATATATAATTGTCCTGCTTTATCTAGTTTTGTAAGTGCACTTGAAGTTTTTGCCATTTGCATCAAAGATATTATTCCTTCTTGCATTCTTGCTCCACCTGATACACAAAATATGACTAATGGTAATTTCTTTTCTACTGCTGTTTCTATTGCTAATGTGATTCTCTCTCCTACGGCTGATCCCATACTTCCCATCAAAAAATTACCATCCATTACAGCAAGAACTGCTTTCTCACCTTCTATCTCACATATACCACACTTTACAGCTTCTTGTATATTGGTCTTTTCTTTTAACATTTCTACTTTTTTCATGTATCCTTTAAAATTTAGTGGGTCTTTTGTTAGAATATCTCCACCAATTTCTTCAAATGTTCCTTCATCTGCTATTTGTTTTATTCTTCTTCTTGATGATAATCTAAAATGTTTTCCACAATTTGGGCATACACTTAAATTTTGATGTAAATCATCTTTGTAAATAATTTCTTTGCATTTATCACATTTTACCCATTTACCTATCATCATATCTGAGGCCTTTTCATTTTTTATTCTTTTTTCTTCTTTCTTATTTACTTTTTTTACTTTGTCTATAACCAAAGCTTTCTCCTCCTTCTAAAGTTCATCCAAGATTTATACTCAAAAATTTTACATTATTTATTTTCATACATTCGATTTTAATGTACATTAAACAAGTATCTCCCTTTCCTATTGTGGAACGATTTGGCCCGTCCCTAACGTTCCATTTCTTTTTGGATAAAAGATGTGTCATAATTATTTGTTCTGAAATTTTCGTTTTCTAATATTTTTAATAAAAAGTCAATATTGGTTGTAATTCCTTCTATCACAAATTCTGCCACTGCACTTTTCATTTTTGCTATTGATTCTTCTCTATCTTTTCCATGTACTATTAGTTTTGCCAGCATTGAATCATATGTAGGTGGAACTGTGTATCCACTATATATTGCTGTATCTACTCTTATTCCATTTCCTCCTGGAATATGTAATCCTGTTATTGTTCCTGGACATGGCATAAAATTTTTATCTGGATTTTCTGCATTTATTCTTACTTCCATTGAATGTCCATCAAATTTTATGTCTTCTTGTTTATATTGTAGCTTTTCTCCACTTGCGATTTTTATTTGTTCTTTAATTATATCTACTCCTGTTACCATTTCTGTTACTGGATGTTCTACTTGTACTCTTGTGTTCATCTCCATAAAGTAGAAGTCTTTATTTTTATCTACTAAAAATTCAATTGTTCCTGCATTTGAATATCCTATTTCTTTTACTGCTTTTACAGCTGTTTCTCCCATTTTGTTTCTTAGTTTTTCATCTATTATTCCACTTGGTGTTTCTTCTAATACTTTTTGATTTCTTCTTTGTACTGAGCAATCTCTTTCTCCTAAATGTATACAGTTTCCATGTTCATCTGCTAATATTTGAATTTCTACATGTCTAGGATTTTCTACAAATTTTTCTAGGTATAAGCTATCATCATTAAAAGATACTTTTGCTTCTTGTTTTACAATATCATATTCTTTTTCTAATTCTTCTTTAGAATATGCTACTCTTATACCTCTTCCTCCACCTCCAGCTGATGCTTTTAACATTACTGGATATTTTATTTGCTCTGCTAAATTTACTGCTTGTGTTTTTGAATATATTAATCCATCTGAACCTGGAACTACTGGAACTCCTGCCCTTTTCATTGTTTCTTTTGCTTTTGATTTATTTCCTAATAGTTCTATTAATTTATAGTCTGGTCCAATAAATTTTATTCCCATTTCTTGACATATCTTTGCAAAATTTGCATTTTCTGATAGAAATCCAAATCCTGGATGTATGCTATCTGCTCCTGTTAAACAAGCAGTTTCTAATATTGCTTTCATATTTAAATAGCTTTTATTTGATGGTGCAGGTCCTATACATATTGCTTCATCTGCCAATTTTACATGTAATGCATCTTTATCTGCTTCTGAATATATTGCTACTGTTCTGATTCCCATTTCTCTACATGCTCTTATAATTCTTACAGCAATTTCACCTCTATTTGCTATTAATACTTTTTTTAACATTTTTATCTCATTCCTTCCTAAGGCTCATTTCTGGTTGAGAAAAATCAAATTATTGTAATCATTTTTCACCCCTACCGCCTATTATCTACTAGAATAATTGTATTTATTATAAATTTTTTTAATAAACTCATTTCATACATCTGCATAAAAGACAGTTTATTAACTGTCTTTTACATGTTATATATTATATATTTATTTTTTATAAATTTCAAGATAGGATAAGCGGTCAAATTTACAAATTATTACTAAATAATAAATATAGAACAGAATTATTGTAATTATAATATTTAGCGTTATGTATTAACTACAAATTCAATATATTCTTTAATCTTTCATGTTGTTTTGTTAAATATAAATATCCTATTAATGCTTCAAATGCTGTTGAATACATATATTCTTGAACATTAGAATTTTTTGGTAAGTGATGATTTTGTGTATTTCTTCCTCTTCTTACTATATCCTTTTCCTCATCTGTCAATTTATCATAAATTTCATTTAATTTTTCTGCCTGACTTTTTGCTTTTACATATTTTATTGCTTCTATATGTAATTTATGTGGTTTTAGATTTGTTTCATTTATTAATTTATTTCTTACATATAATTCATATACTGCATCACCAATATATGCCCATGTAAGAGGTGACATTAAATCTACTTCTTCTTTTTCTCTATCTATTTTAAAAAATTGTTCCACTTGCTAAATCCACTCCATTCTTTAAATGCCTTATTGTTACAATTAGATTATATAAGTTTCTAGTAATTTGAATATAAAAACTTACTATTCACAGTCTCAAATTTATATACATTCTTATTAATTATAAACTGTAACTATAAACAGATTATTTCTACTTTCCATTTGGTCCTTCCAAAGTTATTTTTCCAATTACTCCATTTTTAAATTCATCTAAAATTATTCTTGCTGTTTTTTCTTCATCAATATTTCCTCCAGAAATCATGCACCCTCTTTTTCTTCCTATTTCTAAAAATATTTCATAAATATTTTCATTTTCTGGTCTTTCTTCATTTTCTAATTGTTGTTTAATATACTCTTTACTTAATTTATATCTTTCACATAGTAAATCAGGATATCTTTCTAACAAAACTTTTAATAAATAATATGCAATTTCAGTTCTTTCTAAAATATTTTCTTTTATAGTTCCAGTAAATGCAAGATGTAATGCTACTTCTTCACTTTCAAACTTAGGCCATAATACACCTGGTGTATCTAATAATTCAATTTTATCATTTATACGTATCCATTGTTTTTGTTTAGTAACACCTGGTCTATTTGCCACTCCTGCTGTTGTTTTTTTAGATATTCTATTTATAAATGAAGATTTACCAACATTTGGTATTCCAACAATCATTGCTTTTATTTTTCTTCCTATTCTTCCTTTTTCAGCCAGGCTCCTTAGGTCTTCTTCCATAATTCTTTCTATCTTTCTAACACATTCTTCTATTCCTTTTCCAGAATTAGAATCTGTTAGAACTGCTGGTATGTTCTTATTATTGAAATATTCTATCCATTTTTTATTTTTCTGCTCATCTGCTAAATCACATTTATTTAACACTATAATTTTTTTCTTATTTCTTGTAATCTCTGCTATGTCTGGGTTTTGACTAGATATTGGTATTCTTGCATCTAATAATTCAATTACAATATCTACTAATCTTACATCTTCCATAATTTGTCTTTTTGTTTTTGCCATATGACCAGGATACCAGTTAATATTCATTCTATTTTCTTCCATATTATCACTTCCTTTCTAAAAAAAACTTTCAATTTATGTTACAAATACAATTACCAATTGTGAATTTATGAACACAGAACAATAGCGGGCTTTCTTAAACATTTTTTCTGTTCATAACATTTCAAAGCCCGCGTCATTGTTCGGCGCCAAATTTTACGCTAGTAAAATTTGTGTGCAATTACTAGAGCAAAGCGACGTTCTTGTATAGGAAAAACTTGATTTTTCCTATACAAGAACAAATCTAGCTTCGCTAGACCTTTTCTCTACTTTTAATATTTGTTACATTA
>CAKNJL010000072.1 GCA_930982035.1 uncultured Clostridium sp. | reverse complement strand
AAATTGGTAAAAATTATTTTCCCTTTTTTGGTAATTTTGGTATTGACTTTTATAAAGGTCGGAATTGTCCACATGGCGCAACCCGAAGTACGCAATATCCGAATTGCAGTTAGCATAGCGAGAGGCCAACCAATAATATGAGCCTGTTCCAAATACCATGTTATGAAATTCTTGGTCGTCAAAATAACTACTTGGTGTGTTACTAAAATAGTAATATGTCTGCGTTACTGTTAATCCTTCATTTGCTGTACTTGAATCTTCTGTTGTTGGACTACTATATCCATCTGCATTTACATCTATTCCATCTGTCTTTACTTTTTCTGTGTTTATTCCACTTCCGTTTTCTTGGGCATATAAATTTGGATATTGATTGTATCCACTTCCATATGTTTTTGTTTTTCCATATTGTACAGCGTTTGCATATTCATCTCTTTTGGCTTTTCCTGTGGCATTCATCTTATCCTCTATATCTTTTAAGTCTAGACTTCTTGCTGTTATTCCTAAGCTATTATTACTATACAAGCTCTTACATATGTCATTTATTACATATACTCCATTATTATATCCTCTTGCTCCTTGAAAATATACTGTCTGGCTTGTTGGCGTTTCACTTATTAAGTCTACTCTTCCACTTGCGTCTATATTTAATATTCTCCATTTCAATCCATTTGTTTGCACTACTGTTTGGTCACTTGTATATCCACTTTCTGCTTGTTCTAATGAATATCCCTCTGCCACTGTATCATAGCTATAATTTACATAGTCCCCTACTTCTATTCCTTCTCTTTTTACTGCTTCTTCCATTGTTCCATCTTCATTTATTATATAACTTCTTCCACTTTCTATTATCGTTACTGTGAATGGTCCACTTCCTTCTAAATTATAATCTGTTCCTTTTTCTCCAAATTGACTTGCTAACTCTTCATCTAGATATCCTTCTTTTATTTCTCCTCCATTATCTTTTGCCAATGCCCCCATTGCTGATAATTTTACTTTCTCTTCTTCTTCTCCTTCTTCTGTTTTATCCTTTGACTCTGTTGCTTTTGTTAATATTCCATTATCTCCTGTTAATGTTGCAATTGTTACTCCTGCCAAAATTAAAAGCACAATTATTGTAATTACTAATGCGATTAATGTTATTCCCTTTTCCTTCATTTCAATTTTTTTCATTTTATCATTCCTTCCTTATTCTTATGTATTTCTTTTTTATTATTTCTTTCTTTTCGTTTTTTATTCTGTCATTTTAATAATTATTTATACGATAATAAAATTCAGTTTTTTTACAGTTTCAAAATGTACAAAATAATATATTTTTTCTTTAGTTCTTTTGCTCACCTCCATATGTCTTACTTTTTATAACTTTTTCTATTTTCATAGTTTGAAATTACTTCAGTTTCATTTTATATGTTTTGTCGAATTAAGTCAATATGTTGTCTGATTTTATTTCTTGTTTCTTCTTGTATTTCAATACTCTAAGAAATTCCCAAATCTCTTGTTGTTTGAAATTTAGGCAATTATAGATATTTCCAAAACAACAAACTAAATTTATTGATAAAAAATTTTTCCAAATATTTCAAGGAAATTTTCTGTAATTTTTGTTGACTTTACCTTATTTTATTGCTAAAATTACTTTGTAAAAAATTTCTTAGAGTATTGAACTCTAGGAAATTTTTTAATATTTAAAACTTTGTACAAGTTGTAATTTTATAGCACATATTGTATAATATTACTGAAAATATTAATTAAGAGGTACAAAATGCAGAAATTAAAAATTATATCAAATAGTGAAAATGAAACTTTAAAGATTGGAATAAAATTAGGAAGTCTATTGAAGATTGGAGATACAGTTGTTTTAACTGGAGATTTAGGCTCAGGAAAAACAAAATTAACAGAAGGTATCCTAACATATTATAAATTAGAAGAAGAAATATCTAGTCCAACATTTACAATCGTTAATGAATACATAAAAGACGACATCAAAATATTTCATTTTGACGTATATAGATTAGAAGATTCTTCTGAATTTTATGCAATTGGCGGGGATGAATATTTTGAAAAAGGTATTTGCATTATAGAATGGGGTGAACTTATACAAGACGCCCTACCTCAAGAATATCTTCATATAAAATTTGAAAGAGATAATAATAATGAAAATAGCAGAATTATTAATATCATCTCTCATGGTAATAAATATGATAGTTTATTAAATAATTTTAAATAATATAATACTTTTCATAGAAATGGAGTATCAAAAATGAAAATTTTGAGTATAGAAACTTCTAATAAAATATGCAGTACTGCAATATTAGAAGATAAAAATTTAATAAAAAAAATAGAATTAAATAATGGATTAACACATTCAGAAACATTAATTCCATTAATCAAACAAATATTAGAAGAAACAAAATTAAGCTTATCTAATATAGATTTACTAGTCTGTGACATTGGACCTGGTTCTTTTACAGGAATTAGAATTGGAATTGCAACAGTAAAAGCCTTTACAGATAGCTTAAACATTCCTTCTGTTGGTATCAGCTCTCTTGAAGGACTAGCCTATAATATCAAAAATGAAGGACTAATTTGTAGTTTAATTGATTGCAAAAATAATAATTGCTATTATTCTTTATATGAACTAAAAAATAATGCTTACACTTTATTAGAAGAACCTAAAGCAGATAGTGTTGAAAATTGTTTAAATTATTTAAATTATAAATATTCAAATTGTAAAATCACTTTTGTTGGCGATGTATCTATATATAAAGAATTAATAAAAAATACTTCAAGCCACTTCATATTACTTGACAATCCAAATACAGAACTTAACACTACAAATTTAAATACAAATATAACTGCAAATTTGAATTTGAATGCAAATAAAATAAGTGCCTATAACTTAGGAATTGCTGGATTTAACAAATTTAATAAAAATGGTAAAGATGAAAACTTACTTCCTCTTTATTTAAAAAAGCCTCAAGCTCAAAGACAATTAGAAGGGAAAAGCATTTCTATAGAAACTATGCAAACCTCTGACCTTGACCACTTAGATATTTCTAAATTCGATAATTTTTGGAATATAGATATTTTAAAAGATGAACTAAAAAGTCAAAATTCAGAATTTGTCTGTGCAAAGATTGGTAATAAAGTTGTAGGTTTTGCCGGTATCAAAATAGTTCTAGATACTGCTGATATTATGAATATAGCTGTAAAAGAAGATTATAGAAGACAGGGTATTGCTACTTTACTTTTAAATAATATACTTGATATTTGTAATGAAAAAAATATTAAAACTATTAATCTTGAAGTAAATGAAGAAAATTTTTCCGCAATTCAATTATATCAAAAGTTTGGCTTTAAAGAAAATGGAAGAAGAAAAAAATATTACAATAATAAATTTGATGCAATTCTTATGAAACTTTAGGGACGTGTGAAAATGTGTCAACGAGTGTCAGTGGGGACGGTTGTCAATGGGGACGGAGATTTTGACAATCTTGTTATAAACAAGATTGTCAAAATCTCCGTCCCCATTGACAACCGTCCCCATTGACAACCATTGACAACCGTCCCCACTGACACTCATTGACACGATTTCGCACGTTTCCATCCTTAGACATATTTCTCTACTAATACAACTGTTCTTCCGCTTCTAGTTGTTCCTGTAAATTCTTTTATTACAAATCTACCTTTTCCTCTAATTGTAATAATATCACCAATTTTCACTTGTTTTGAGTTTTTAGTTTCATTTTGTCCATTTATAAATACTCTCTCTTGAGCAATTATTTCTCCTGCCTTATTTCTTGAAGTTCTTGCTAAATCAGATACAAAATTATCTAACCTTAATGATGGAACTATTATTGTAGTTTCTTCTACTTTTAATTCTAGTTTTCTTAAGTTTTGTATTTCTTCTATTTCTATTTTTGCATTTTCAAATCTTGTAAGAGATGGTAATTCTTTTTTCAATATTTCAGCAAATTCAGCTAAAGTTATTATATCTGCACCATCTTCCCCCACTATTATATCTCCTACTTTTTCTCTTCTTAGTCCTAATTTTACAATTCCTCCTAAGTAGTTTCTATGCGAATATTTTCCTTTTTCTTCTTCTGGTAATGTTACCCTTACAATTTTTAAAATTTTATTATAATTTTTTTCTAACATATTATCATCAAATTTTTCTGGATATGTTATTAATATTCTTCTTTCCGCATCCTCGTGTCCACCATATAATTTATAATTTTTTAATTGATTTTTTCGTAAAAATCCTTGTACAAGTGATACTTGATACATATCTAAAAAATCTGTGTATTCTATTTTTTCTCTTTTAGTTGTTATTTCTATTTTGTCTAACACTTGTGATAAACATAATTTATCATCTTGCTTTTTATATTCTTTTAATAAGTCTTGTTTATTCATTTAAATTTCTTTACCTCCACCTTTTATACATTTTTACTCTTAGTTATAAAGACTAAATATTATTTATCTTAATAATTATATTCTTTAATGTAAATTTCCATAATTTAATTCTTTCCTATACATTCAAATCTTTCAAAATACTTTCTTCATCTACATGATATATTTTTTCTAGTTCTTCTACACTTCCATGTGGTATAAATTCGTCTGGATAAGCATATGATTTTATTTTGATATCTTCCATATTATTATCAATTATTAATTCTTTTATTGTTGTTCCTAATCCGTTTATTATTGTTCCATCTTCTATAGTTATAACATTTTTTGTTTTTTCAATTGATTTTTTGATATTTTCTTCATCTAATGGTTTTAAAAATCTTACATTAATAACTTCTGCATCTATATTATTCTCTTGCAATTTTTTTGCAATTTTCATTCCTCTTGCAACAGTTTTTCCTATTGTTAATATAGTTAGATTTTTTCCTTTTTTTAATAATTCTGACTTTCCTTCTTCTATTTTTTCATGTTTTTCAAATTTTTCTTTGTCTTCTCCTCCTCTTGGATATCTAATAATAATTGGTTTTTTAAAGTTTACCGCAAATTCTAGCATATCTTCTAATTCTTTAAAATCTTTTGGTGCCATTATAGTTAAATTTGGTACTAGTCTAAAAAATGCCATATCCAAAGTTCCTTGATGTGTTTCGCCATCAGCTCCAACAATTCCAGCCCTGTCTACACACATAACAACATGAAGATTTTGAAGTGCTATATCATGTATTACTTGGTCATATCCTCTTTGATAAAATGATGAATATATTGGGACTACTGGTATTATTCCTTCTATCGCCATTCCTCCTGCTAAACCTAAAGCATGTTGTTCAGCTATTCCTATATCAAAAAATCTTTTAGGAAATTCTTTACTAAATCTTCCAAGTCCTGTTCCATCTTTCATTGATGCTGTTATTGCAACTATTTTTTCATTTTTCTTAGCTAATTCTACAAGCTTATCTCCAAATACTTTTGAATAATCTTTTCCTTTTTCTTTTTTTGGTTTTCCAGTTTCTAAATCAAAAGGTCCTGTTGCATGAAATTTATCTGGATTTTTTTCCGCTATTTCATATCCTTTACCTTTTTTAGTTAAAACATGAATTAAAACTGGGTTATCTATTTGTTTACTTACTGTTAAAATACTTTGTAATTCTTCTATATTATGTCCATCTACTGGGCCTAAATATGTAAAACCTATATCTTCAAAAAACATTTTTGGTATTATTAATTGCTTGATACTTCTTTTTACAGCTTGTACAACTTTTACAGTTCTTCTTCCTACTATTGGTATTTTGTTTATTCTATTTTTCATTATAATATTTGACCTAGTATATAACTTTTTTGTTCTTAATCTGCTAAGTAACATATTTAATCCACCTATATTAGGTGATATGCTCATTTCATTGTCATTTAATATTATTGTCATTTTTGTTTTACTATATCCTACATCATTTAATGCTTCTAATGCCATTCCACCTGTTAATGCTCCATCACCTATGACTGCTAATACCGAATAATTTCCATTTTTTAAATCTCTTGCTCTGGCCATTCCTAAACCTGCTGATATTGATGTACTACTATGACCTGTATTAAAAAAATCATATTCTGATTCATTAGTTTTTGGAAAACCTGCTAGTCCATTTAATTTTCTTAATGTTTTTAATTGTTCTCTTCTCCCTGTCAAAATTTTATGTACATAAGTTTGATGACCTACATCCCATACAATTTTATCTGATTTAAAATTAAAAACACTATGTAAAGCTATTGTAAGCTCTACTACTCCTAAATTTGAAGCTAAATGCCCTCCATTGTCTGACACTATCTCTAGTATATATTTTCTAATTTCTTCTGCTAATTTTTGTTTTTCTAAAATATTTAATTTTTTTAAATCATCTGGATAATTTATACTTTCTAACATATTATCACCTTTTTAATATAATTTGCATTTTACATTTTATCATATTTTTTGTTTTTTTTCTACAAATTTGTTGTAATTTTTATTTCTTGTGTTAAAATAATATTGAACTAATTTATGGGAGGAGTTTTATATATGAAAAAAAGTGTTTTTATTACATTATTTCTAATTCTAATTTTAGTTGCAAATATATCTCTTGCTTCGTATGAAACAGTTACTATGGAAGTAGTTGAGGAACCTGTTTGCACAATAAAGATTGGAGAAAATTCAAAATTCGAGAAAAAATTAATTAGTAAAGATTTAAACAATAAAGAAGTTACACTTCAATTACAAGTAACTAATGAAGAATCTTCTACACTACCTACTGGTGAGCTTATGCTTGTCTTAGATAATTCTGAAAGCATGACACATAAAGTTGAAGGTACAACTACTAGATATGATTTAATTATAGAATCTGCTACAACTTTAATAAATTCTCTTTTAGAAAATAACACCAATTTAAAAATCGGAGTTGTAAGTTTCTCATCTAATACAGATACTAGCAAAGAAGGAACTATTGAAGACGCAAGCTTAGTTTCTGATCTATCATCTGACTCAACTGCAATAAATTCTGCTATCTCAAATATTCAGTTTACAGGTGCTAGAACAGATTTAGATGCTGGATTAAGCCTAGCTAGTCAATATTTTACTAGTGAAGATAATAATAAATATATAATTGTTTTAACAGATGGTGTCCCAAATATTTCATTAGATTTTGATGATTATTTTTCAGATACTGTTATTAGTACAACAAAATCTCGTTTACAATCATTAAAATCTGCTGGCTATGATATTATAACAATGCTTACAGGTATTGATACCCCAGAATCTACTCCAGGACTAACAGATAAAACATATTCTGAAATAATTGAAGAAATTTTTGGTACAGAAACAGCTCCAACAGCAGGTAAATTCTACTATATACAAGACAACGAAATAGAACAAACAATTACACAAGATATCTATAATGATTTAATACCAGTTGGACATACATTAACAGATATCACTATCACAGATTATTTTCCTCAAGAAATAATTGATAATTTTGAATTTGCTTATATTTCAGAAGCAAATATAGGAAATATATCTGCTCAAGTTGACCCAGAAACAAATTCTATTACATGGACTATACCAGAACTAGAAGTTGGACAAACTGCAACTGTTCAATATAAATTAAAATTAAAAAAGGATTTTGATAGTAATATAGTTAATAAAATTTTAGATACAAACGAAAAAGTTGACATTACTTATACTAATTTTGATGGTAAAGAAGTTTCTGATACTTCTGATGTAACTCCAAAATTAAGACTTACAGAACCACCTAAAGTTTTACCAAAAGCTGGTACTCCTATTGTAATTGCTTTATTCACTGTTGGAGTTGGAATAGCAGTATTTTCTTATGTAAGATATAGAAATATAGAAAAATAATACAAAAAGGGCCAATAGGAAAAATGTATTCGACAAATAAAAAATTTGTCGAATACATTTTTCCTATTGGCCCTTTTTATATTATTATTGATTCGTTTGATATTTATTAATTTCATCTACATATTGTTCATATAGTCCGTTCATTTTTTCTAGTTCTTGATTTAATTTTTCTTGTAAAGTTCCTATATCTTTATTTAATAATTCTATCTTTTTTTGCATTTTTTCTACTTTTATTTGGTCTGAATCACTTTCTTTTATTTCTATTTGGTCTACTTCTGTTGCATTTTTCCAATTATTATTTTGCACTACTTTAACAATTCCAAAAACTATTAATGCAATAACGACAATTGCTATAATTATCACTATTAAATTAATTGATTTCTTTTTATTTTTCTCTGCCATATTATTTTACAATGAAAAACATTGTATCCTCCTATTCTTTAGAAATTCTATAACTCAAACTATATTTTTTATTCTTGATTTGTATTTGCTTGTGCTTCACTTTTTTCTGTTATTTTTAGCATTTCATTTTCTAGTTCTGTCCTTTGCTCTACTAGTGGTGTTAGTTCTTCGTTTATTTTGTCTATAACTTTTTGTTGTTCATCTATTTGTACTTGGATTTCTGATAATTTGTTATTGCTTTCTTGTTGTGCATTTTGCGTATTTTCTGTGTTATTATTTTCGTCTTTGTAGAAATTTATTAGTTTTAGTAATCCTAATATTATTAGGATTACTAAAATTATAATTATTGCTATTTTCCAATATTGTTTTTTATTTGTTTTATTGCTTTTAGCTTTTATATTTTCTTCTCTTTTGTTTTCTTGTTTTTGAGTTGGCATATTTTTCTCCTTTCAACAAGTTTCGCTAATTCTATAAAATTTGTTTTTATAAAATATGCGAATATATAAACCTAAAGATTAACTATAATTCTCAAATATATATTACTTTTTATTTATAGTGTGCATATTTGTACTGCTATTTTCTCCTTTACATTCTATAAGTTGAAGATTTGTATTCAAACAAACTTGTGGTCGAATATATCTGTCACTATAACCTATGGTTCCATCTCCACTAATCATATTTCTTCCACCAATATAAAGATTACCTATATTAAATATTCCAAAATCAGGTATCAAATGACAATTATTGCAACGAGACCCCAACCAATAATATCTCTCTACATTAAATATCATATCATAAATTTCTGAATTATAAAAATATTCCTTCGGCATACTATTAAAATTATAATATGTTTGTGTAATTGTCAACCCATTATTAGCTATACTTGATGTTTCTGTCGTCGGAGTATCATATCCATTTTCACTTATACCTATTCCATTTGTTTTTACTGTTGTTGTATTTATTCCACTTCCATTTTCTTTTGCATATAAATTCGGATATCTATTTGCTCCTGAACCATAGGTTTTAGCTTTTCCATATTGTACACCTGAACTAGCATTTTTGTATGAATATATAGCTCTCATTCCTGTTAAATTCATTTCATCTTCTACATCATCTAAATTTATACTCCTTGCTTCTGTTCCTAATTCGCTATTACTGTAGAATTTTTTAGATATATCGTTTAATAAAAATACTCCATTATTATATCCTAATGCTCCTTGGTTATAGCAATTAAAATATTATAGAAAGTATTATGTAGAAATGCTTATATTT
>CAKNJL010000071.1 GCA_930982035.1 uncultured Clostridium sp. | reverse complement strand
CCAATTTTATTGTTTTTATAAAATCAGTTTTTCAAAATACCGAAACTTAAAAATATTATAATTTATATTAATTTTTTATATTAATATAAAAATCACTATTAGCATATAAATAATAAGGATATTTTGTTGGTTGATTATATAATATATTTTTATACTTTATAAAACTCCCATATTTAAAAATATAGGAGTTTTTTTCTAATTGCAACCACAATTATTATTATTCATATAATATTTCTTTTCTGCTAGTTTGTCTTGAACACCTCTTAATGCTTCTCCAAATCTTTGGAAGTGTACTATTTCTCTTTCCCTTAAATATCTTAATGGGTCTAATACGTCTGGACTGTCTCGGCATAAGTCTATTAATTTTTCATATGTTGCTCTTGCTTTTTGCTCTGCTGCTAAATCTTCTTGTAAGTTTGCTATTGGGTCTCCTTTACAAGCTAATACTCCTGCATTAAATGGAAATCCTGCTGCTGCTTGTGGATATACATCTACACCATGTGGTGTGTGTTTCTTATCTATCCTAGAAGAAAATTTTTAGGTAACTATTCATTTTGTATTTTCCATATATTGTATTTAAAAATATGGGAGTTATTGAAAATTTCAAAGGTTAATTTTACGACATTTTCTACTACCTTATAAGATGATTGATATTTTAATGAAAATAAGTGTTTTTTTAATATTAAAAACGACAGTTTCTTGTGTGGTGGTTAGGTTGGTGATAGCCATATCGCCAACCTAGCCGGGCACGCTTATGGATTACTTATTTAAAAAATTATTTGATTTATTATAGTTTGATTTAGAAAGGGTGATTTATGTGAAAGATTATGAAAAAAATATTGTATTATTTGTTTATAGATTTAAGATTGTATTAAGTACAAATATAAAATATTTATTAGGTAATAAAAAGTATTATCAAGTTGTTGTAAAAAGGTTAGTTAATAAAGGCTATTTAAGAAGATATAAAACTAAGTATCTAATGTTAGGACAAGTTGGTAAAAAATATATTAAAGAATTGGGTTATTCATATTCTAAACCATCTTATAAGAAGGATTATGTAAGAAGAATGACTACTATTAGCCTTTTAGCAAGTCTTTTTATTGGAAATGGTATAGAATTTAACCCTAGTTTTGAATTAAAAGATTTTACTCATTTTAGAACACAATCAAGACCATTTATCGGTAGCATAAAATTTAATGGAAATGATTACTTAGTATATTATATTTCAAAGAAAAGTAGTAAAAGATTTTGCAATTCCATTATTTATGATTTTCAAAAAGAACAAAAATATAAACAAGCTATTTTATTTATTGAAGATATAAATATGATAGATATAAAAGATTATGCCTTTGGTTCAAATCAATTTATTATTTTTTCATATCCTTTTGAAAACTTGATATATTTATTTAGAGAACAATTTAAAATAGACTATAGAAAGATTTTAGATAAATTTGGATATACAAATTCTTTTATTAGTAAGTGGTACTTTTGTGATTATGAAACTCAAAATAAACAATTTATCACATTTTTACCGTTTATTGATTGTGAAAAGATTTATAAGTTAATGACTTTTTGTAGAGAAAATAGAAAATATATAGAAAATTTGCATATAGTTTGTTCAAAAAATCTAGCAAATATCTTGAGCAAGTACATACCAATTTTAAAAAAATATATTGCTGATTTTGAAAAGTATATAAAAGATTTTAATGTTTATTATGCATAAAAAGGAGTGTCGTTTCTAACACTCCTTTTCCAACTGAAAGTATTTTAACAAGAATATTTTTCAAATATTTCTTCTATTTCCTCACTAATTTCACTCAAAGTTTCTTGTTCATAATCTTCCTCATACCTATCAATTAATCTAACATATGATATAGCAGCATTCCTAAATCGATAAGTTAAGCTATGCTCGGCTTTATCATATTTTATCCACTCTATATATGGTAGCCGACATAATAATAGAATAGCTTCAGGAAAGCTTATTACTTTAGATAACTTTGAAGATAATTCAGCTTTACTAATATTCATTTTTTTATTTTTGTAAAACAATGATAAACGTAATGAATCTTCAAAAAATACTTTCATTATGTTTGCCTCCTTAACAAATTATTGTTTACAAGTTTAACTTATTTCTTACTAGCATTAATATAACTTCTGTGTTCCATTGCTCTATTTGCATCAATTTGTGCAGCAATTTCTCTTTCCAATTTTTCTAAAGATTCTGCATCAGGCCTTTTCTCTGGTGGCACTTTTACCATACGCATTTTACCATTACTTTTTTCAGCAACTTTTTTTAATATTCTGCTAATACTCATAAGTCTCCCTCCTAACTTAACAACTTTGTTTATTAGTTACATCTATATAAACTGGATATTACCAGATAAATTTATGATAATAGTTTAACATAAATTGTACTTAATTTCAAGAAATTAAAATTTTTTTCAAATTTGGGTAGAATTTTTGCTTCATAAGTAATGTATATATAATAGAAGACTTTTTAGTTATAGTGTCCATGCCCTTTCGAATAACTTTAAGAAAGGGTGAGTTATGTGAAAAAGCAGATAAATTTAAAAGTAAAAGAAGTTTTTAAAAATGAAGATAAGAAAAAACAAGAAAAAGCCGTACAAACAATATTAAATAAATTAATAAAAAAATTTCTTGAACATTAACATATACTATTTGTTTTGATATAATAGATATACAAAATGAGTAGTTTACCGATTGGAGGGTAAACCTATGAAAGTGGCAATTTATTGTAGGCTTTCTCGTGAAGATGATGACAAGCTTCATGAAAACGATGAAAGCGAAAGTATCCAAAATCAAAAATCTATGCTAATTAATTATGCAATAGAAAGGAGTTGGGATATTTATAATATTTACTGCGATGAGGACTATTCTGGAATTGACAGTGAAAGACCTGAATTTAATAAGTTATTAGAAGATGCTAAAAGCCATAAATTTGATATTGTGTTATGCAAAACTCAAAGTAGATTTACTCGTGATATGGAAGTAGTCGAAAAATATTTACACAATAAATTTATTGAGTGGAATATAAGGTTTGTAAGTCCTGTAGATCATGTTGATACTTTAGACAAAGGAAACAAAAAATCAAGGCAAATTAATGGTTTAGTTAATGAATGGTATTTAGAGGATTTATCAGAAAACATTAGAAAGACATTTGATAGTAAAAGAAAACAAGGATTACATATTGGCTCTTTTGTATGCTATGGCTATAAAAGAAGTCCAGAAAATAAAAATAAACTTGTTGTTGATACAAAAGTTGCAGATAGTATTAGATTAATTTTTAACCTTTATGAACAAGGAAACGGTGTTACTAAAATTGCTCAAATATTAAATGATAAAGGAATTTTAACACCAACTAAATATAAACAATCACAAGGAATAAATTTTAAAAATCAAGGCAAAAATATTGATTATTGGTGTGAATCTACAGTTAGTAAAATATTAAAAAACGAAGTTTATATTGGTAATTTAGTACAAGGCTATAATAAAAAGGTTAGCTACAAATCTAAAAAAATGAAAAATCAGCCAAAATCTGAATGGATTATTGTAGAAAATACTCACGAGTCTATTATTACGAAAGAACAATTTTACAAAGTTCAAGAAATTTTTAAAAGTAAAACAAGAAGATGTAAAAATGGAGAAGTACATCTATTTGCAAATAAATTAGTATGCCTAGATTGTGGGACAAAACTTTATAAATGTCAAAATGATAGAGGTTACATTTACTTTTCTTGTAAAGGCTCTAAGAAACTATATAGCACTTGCACAACTCATTCTATCGGTTACGAAATTCTTAAAAAATTAGTTACTGAAAAAATTAGAGAAAAAATATTAGCATTTTATAATTTTGATAAAATATCTGATGACTTATTTATTTCAAATGATAACTTAAATAAAACTAAGTTATTGCAAAAGAGAGTAGATATGCTTTCTACAGAAATGGAAGATATCAATAAAGCAATAAAAGAATTGTATTTAAACAAAGTAAGTGATAAGGTTCCAGAAGATGTATTTGATGATTTAAATTCTTCTTTTCTATCTGATAAATCAGCAAAGCAAAAAGAATTAGAAAAAGTGAAAAATGATTTATCTAATCTAAAAGAAAAAGAGTTAAACAGTAAATTTATAAACGAACAAAAAGAAAAAATAATTAATCACTTTAAAGATTTTAAAGAGCTTAATTATAATATTGTAAATAGCTTTATAGATTATATTGAGATTGGAGAAAAAGACAGACCGAAAAATACTCAAGATGTTGTTATTCATTGGAATTTTTGATGTATTATAGCATTTTAAGGTAATATATGGTATAATGTCATTGGTTTATTTTAAGAAGAAAATATAGATGAAATTCAGTGTATATTAAATTTAAGAGATGCTTGGAAATATCTTATTAATAATATACATGCAGATTTTAACCTTGATTTTATTTGTAAAATAAATGAACTTGTAGCAAGAAATGAAAGTATTGCTTGGGGAGTATTGAGACAAGGCGGAGTACAAATAACTGGAACAGATTATATTCCTGAAATACCAGATGAAGAAGATGTAAAAAGACAGATAAATAATATATTACAAATAGAAAATGCTACAGAAAGAGCCATAGAGTATATGTTATACGGTATGAGAAGCCAATTATTTTGGGACGGAAACAAAAGAACAAGTACAATTTGTGCTAATAAAATAATGATTGAAAATGGATGTGGAATTATTAAAGTTCCGGATAATAAATTAAAAGATTTTACAGTCTTGTTATCTGAATTTTATAGTACAAATAACAAAGAGAAAATTAAACAATTTATTTATGATAATTGTATTGATGGAATAGTTTTTAAAAACAACTAACAATTAATAATTTTAATAGAAATTTAAGGAGGAATTAATGTGTCAAATTGGAAAGATATGGCTAAACGATTGAGAAAAAATCAAGAAAGAAATTTAAACGATTATGCTAAGCAATCTTCTAAATCTGAAGAAAGAATGGAATTTTTAAAACAAATAGAAGATGAAAAAGCCAAAATATTATCTAGTTCAAGAAGAAAAAGAAACTTTGAAAAAACAACAGTTCAAGAAGATTTAGAAAGGTAATATATTATAAAATTAACAGCAGGATTAGGAGATATTACAAACCCACACCATGGTCTGTGTAATATGCACTTAATCCTGCTTTTTCTATTTCTTCAATACTTGCCCCTTTTGTTAATTGATGCACAATAGTTCCAACCATTTCTAAGTGAGCTAATTCGTTCGTACCAAGAAGTAGGCGTTTGAAGACTAAAAAAATTTTCCTTTTTTAAAATAATATGACTGAAATTTTTAAGCTTTATTTTACTTCATATTCCAGTTTTTAAATGTTAATTCAAAAATTATTTCTATATTACCCTGTTAATTTTAGGATATAAATTTATAATGAAATTTGTTGGATCTGAATCTTTTCTTATTGCCTTTTCTGTTTTTAGATATGTAACTTGAGTGATAACTATTTTTAGCAAATCATTTTTTTCCTCTGCAGTTTGTAATAAGTCATATACATCTAATACATTTTCGATTTTAGGTACTAATACTTCTTTTCCCCTATCGCCAATTTTTTCTTGTGCCAATTTCGTTTTATAGTTTTGAATCGAATTATTTATTCTTGCTAAATTTTGTGATACAGCCTCACTTCTTGCTTTAAACATTTCTTTCGTATATGTACCATCTTCCAAAAAGTTAAATATGCTGACTAACTTATCATTTTCCTTTTTAGCCTCTTGTTCTAATGATGCAATTGTTTCTTCTATTGATTCTATCTTGTTATGATTGATTTTATCTAAATGTTCTTGATAATCGAATTGATATTGTTCAAGCCATCTTTTTAATCCCTCTAAAACCTTTTCTTCCACATAGCAAGACTTTGAACTTATATTATCACATTTAGGATTATCACAATATAAAGTTGGTTCTTTACCAAATTTTGAATAAGACCTTCTTTTCATTTTTTTACCACATTTAGCACATATAATTAAACCACATAAAGGATTTTGAACTGTATTATTGTGCTTTACAGGTGCAGAGTTCAAACTTCTTTTAGCTGATGCAATTTTCCATGTTTTTTCATCAATAATCGGTCTGTGTAATCCTTGGACTAATATGTAATCTTTATTTCTTGGTCTTGTTGATATTAGTTTATCATGTCTATATACTTTCATTACTTTTCTACCATTCCACTTTATTTTTCCTACATAGACAGGGTTTGCCAATATATCTTTTACTGTTGCCACAGACCATTCATCTTTCTTTCTTGGTTTCAATCCCATTTCATTTAGTTTTCTAGTTATCTCTCCTATAGATAAATCATCATAAGCATATAAGTCAAATATTATTTTTACTGTATTTGCCTCTGCATTTTTTATTAATGTATATCCTTTGTCTCCTTTTATCTTTACTCTATCATATCCAAATGGGGCTATACTTCCAACATATTTTCCCTCTTTTACTGATAATATTCTTCCTCTTTGTAATCTTCTGTTGATTACTTTATATTCTCTCCTTGACATGAACAATCCAAATTCAAAATATTCTTCATCAAATTCGTCATTTGGATCATAAGTTTTCATAGGTGTTACTATTTTTGTATTAGAAATCTTAAATGCTTTTGCAACAATACCTTGGTCCATTGTCTCACCACGTGCCAATCTTTCTACTTCAACTACAAGTATGCCTTTCCATTTTCCTTGTCTAACATCTGATAATAGTTTTTGCATTTCTGGTCTTGCTTCAATTGTTTCTCCACTTACTATTTCTCTGTATATTTTTCCAATTCTTAATCCTTTTTTATTTGCTAATTCTAATAATATATGTTCATGCCTTGCAAGAGTTTCACCTTCTCCTTTTGCCTCTGCCTCTATATCTGCTCTTGATTTTCTTAAATAAATTGCATAATCTCCGAATCACATCTAACACTTTTTCGTTAGAATAACCATTATATATTTCTTCCAAAATTCCTCCTTCCTTTTGTCAATTTTATCAACCGTTGTGAGTCTAACATAGGTTGAATAAAATTACAAATCATTTCCAGAGTATTCTGAAATTTTTTTAATAGTTAGACTTAACAATATATCTATTATCTCTTTGCTTTCTTCTTTTGTACCAATATCTCTATCCTCAATTCTAATTATTGTAGAGTCACTTTTATATTCATCAATTATCATACATACACCTCTTTTTAATATGTATGCCATATAAAAAATAAAAGAACATTAGGCAAATAATCACTTAGTGTTCTTTTATAGTAACAAATTTTTATTTTAAAAATATATTGAGCCTTCATTAAATATGCTTTATTATCATCCTCTTATCCAATCAATGTTACACTTTTAATTTCTAAATCAGATTTATTTTTCCTCTATTCTTTTTATCTCAAATTTATTGTATCAATTTCTCAATATATTTTTTATATACCTGATATACCTCTATATTAAGTTTCCCCTTTAAATCAAAAAGAATAGCATATATTATATAGTCATCCCATAACTTAATTTCCTTTATTCCTCTATTATTAATATTACTATAATCTTTTAGAAAATTTTTTAGTCCGAATTAATTTATATTGAATTTCTTTTCCTTTCTCTGTTCTATATATCAATGTCTTATGGCGATATAAAGACAAGTTCAGAAGCACTAAAAAATGACTTATAAAGGATATCAGTAGTACAATCCCTCTATCCTCTTTATATATAAATAGTGATAATATAATCACAAAAAAATTCAAAATCCACAAAATAAATCCTAACATCAATGGTCCCATTTCAATATTTGTAATATTGGTTGAGTTTTTGCAAAATAAATCTGTTTGTAGTGCATCATTAGTATTATCTTCTTCTATTTGCATTTTTAAATTTTTTTGTATAAACACTAAATTCATCGCAACTTTTTACAAACATAAACTCTGAAGGAGATAATCCTTCGTCATCTATTATTTCTATTTTTTCATTATTTAATTTTACTTTTTTAATTGAAATAAGTCTAAGTAAAGTACAAACCAATTGATCTTTGTAATCAACTTTTTTACCATAACATTTTACTAACGCTCCTATTGGGTATTTTTCTATTAATTCTCTATAATATTTTATTTCTAGACTTTTGTCATTTATTTCATTCGTTTTTATATATATTGATTTTCTAAAGGTGGTATTAAGTACAACGCTATCGAATATGACAATGTAAAAATTAGAAAAATAACAAATATTTTATTACTTATTATCTCATAGCCACTTATTACAAATAAAAAATCTAATATTTTTAAATTTATAATTGTGAGAATAATAGCAAATATGATAATTATCGCCAGTAAAATTTTAGATAATTGATTTTCTTTCATTTATTTTCTCCTTATTTTCTATTTATAGTTAACTAAATAAATTATTTTTAAGATGTTTTTTGTAATAATAATATATTAATTTATTATATCCGTAACTATGCCACATTAAAATTTTGCTCTATTATGGTTTGTTTTCTATAATATACCATAAGAAATAATAATATTCAATTATAAATCCTATAATTTTATATTTCGTCTTTTCCCAATGAAAACTTGACTTATTCAAATTGTCCCCTCAAACGATTACTTGATGAGCACATTCTTCTGTTCCATGATGTTGTCAATTAAAAAATTTGTAGTTATTGGCTGTGAAATGGTATATAAAAAAGTTCACCAAGTGAATTAAAGTACACTAAGTGAACTTTTATTTTTTAAGCTTTATATTCAGCACTTTTTTCTTCTAATAGTTTGAAATCACAACTTAGCTCCTTATAAAATTTAGCCATCTTACTTTTACTATTTTTAGTAACTATACTATAAATCTTTTCTGCTTTTTCCATAATTTTTGCTTTATTTTCGGGCTTGTTTATGTACGAATATTGTTCTGAAAGTAGTCTTTTATATCCATAACTTTTACTTTTTATATCTAATAAATAAACACTTTCTTGTGGTACTGGTATCATATCTGAAAATCTAATTATACCTAAATCATTTTTTGTTTTAGTATTTCTAATTTTGAAAAAAGTTAAATTATCTTTATATGTTTTATGTTTTGGCTTTGGAGAAAATAAAGGTGCAAAATAATAATGTTCTTCAACAATAATCACAACTCCTATGTATGGTCTTTTTTCATTTTTGTTATAAGCAATATGTTTATCAAATTGACTTAAATATTTAATATAATTATCATCTATAATATAAAAATTTAATTTTCCTAATTTTATTTTCTTTGAATTTTTCATTTATTCCTCCGTATTACAAATATAGGGGATACTTTTTTAAGTACCCCCATAATTTTTCTGGAAACTCGTTTATAGTAAACTAAAGGCTCGTTTCTAACCTAATGTTCAATAGGATATTCGTTTATAGAATTCGCATTCTAAAGGCTCATATCTAACCTAATGTTTAAATTTGCACTTGTTTATGACATTAATCAAAGGCTTGTGCAACCTAGTTTATTTGATAAATTAATTTATCAATATTAGTATATTCATTATACTTCATTTTATTTACAAAATCAAGTGTTTTTATCTTTTAAGTTTCGGTGTTTTTTGTAAAAATACTGATATGTTATCCACAAAATTAT
>CAKNJL010000070.1 GCA_930982035.1 uncultured Clostridium sp. | reverse complement strand
ATTCAATAGCACCACCTCTCTTAAAAAATATTCTCATCATAAATAATTATGATATGAAAAAAGAGACTTCCCTCTTTTTTCATAAAATATTGCACAGAAAAATTTATTTCATAAATTTTTCGCGTCGACAAATCTTTATGCTTACAGCAAGATTTGTCAAGGCATACTAAAAAGCAAGTCATTTATTCCTACGAATAAACACTTGCTTTTAGTTGATTTTTTGGAACAGTATTTTGAACATAATTAGACTAAGTATTTTTTTGACATCTCAATTGAATGTTGAAATTGTAAATGTTTCAAATACTCTAGTTCATAATTTTCTTTTGCTTTCAAAATTTCTGCTCTTAACTGTCTATTTTTCTTTTTTCGCTCAAGATAATTTTTATGCTTTATCTCACTTCTTATTTGTTTTTCCTTCTCATATTTAGGATGTCCTTTTAACACTTTTGATACATATTGTGGACTTATTTCTAATTCTTCTGCTATACTTACACAGTTAAATTCCTTCTCAAAATACAATTCGCAAATTTTCTGCCTCTTGTTGCTTGGTTTGATTACCTCCTCTCTATAAATAGTAATCAACAATCTTATTTGTTTGAAAATTTGACTTTTTGTATTCCATTCTTTCTTATAAAATCTTTAAGTCATTTTTGTATATACTTTTGTTGACAAAGTTATTTTACTACATTTTTTATATAAAAACAATATATACAATAAAATTTTAAAAAATACTTATTTTTCAATAGTTTGAATACTATTTTTGTGTCCATTTTCATTTTTAGTTATATACATTTCTGGTAGTAAGTCCTTTAGACTATAAATTTTATTTTCAGCTACCATAACTTTAGTATCTAAATTTTTATCATTAACCATACAAATTAACTCTCTACATATACCACATGGAGCATATGTTCTTTCAATTGATTTCACTCTCACTCTATAATTTTTTTATTAAAAGATGATAATGATATGAAGAAAATATCTTACCTTTAACTTCGCGAAATGTCCCGATATGCTGTATAGATTCAATTTTAAATTCATTAAATAATTCTTGTATTAAATCATAATCCGCATAAAAATGAGGAATTTTGTATTCAGGACCTTCTTCCATTCTTAATTTGGTATTTACATCTATTAATGGCCAGTTTGTTTCTTTAAAACCATATGTTTCTTTGGAGCCTAAAGTTAAGTAACATTCTCCATCTTTTTTTAGAATCCTTTTAATTTCACTTATTGCTTTTTTTATTCCTATTGTATCTGTATGGGAAATTACATGTAAGCATAATATAGCATCTATACTGTCATCTAAATAAGGCAATTCAAGCATATCTCCAACTCTATACTCGAAACTAAGATTTTCTTTTTCTGCCCACTCTCTAGTTCTCTTAATAGCATTCTTGCTTATATCGAAACAATAGACTCTAAATCCATTTTTACCAAATAATATAGAATGTCTTCCAAGTCCACAACCTAAATCCAAAAAACTTTCTTTTTCTTGTAACTTCCATCTATTTAATAAATAATATGACCATTCACTCGGATTTTTCCAGACACTATCTTTATCATCTTTTATAATTCCCCAATTCCAACCTTTTGAATTTACCATTTTTTCTCCTCATTTTTGTTATCTTATATTTTCTAACATCTCTTTTGAAACTTTTTAGAAAAATTTTTTATATTTCAGCCTAAAAGTGTTCTACTATTTCAAATATCAACTCACCTTCAATGAATTTATAAATATGTACAATATTTCTATAAATCGCTTGAATAGTTGAACAAAGATAATCTCTTTTAATATATTTTTTCCTTATAAAACTTATTATCTTTTATCATTTTCTCTATTGATTCAAACTTACAATCACAAAGTTTTTCACATAGTTTTAGCACTTCATCATTTTCAAAGTTCTTAACAACATATCTTTTAAAACCTTCTTTTAAATGAAATATAAATATTATCTCATTATCTGTTATATATTCATTCCAATATTCTACTTTCAAATGTTTATATACAAACTCTTCCCATTTATTTGTCAACTCTTTACTAAAACTAATCATGAAATCATTATCATTTTTTTCTATTATAAATCCATCTTTTTCTAACTCGTATATTTCTTCATTCATCCCCATTACATAACTATAATACATTTATCTACCTCCATTTTATATCTAAATTAAATTTAATTTCTTTAAAAATCTCATTGATGGTTCATTGTGCTTATATTCCATCAATTCATCTTTTGATAGCCACAACATTTCTTTTGCATCAGAATCAGCATATCCTGTAATTTCTTTTATTTCAGCCGTATATCTTAAAAATATTAATTGAGTCATTTCCCCCTTATACATTGTAATATCGCTATCAAAATCAAAAGGCTCAACTTTATCCAATTTAATATGTACTTTTTCCATTACTTCACGTTTTATAGCCTCTTCTAGTGTTTCGTTATCCTCTAGCCCACCCCTACTATGTGCAAACAATCTTGATAAGCTCCACCTTTTTTATCTTGTTTTATAAATAAATATTTATTATTACATTTTATCAAAGCACTTACAATAATTCTTTTCTTCATAACTCTCCCTCTTCTTATATTAATTATTAATTTTAATTAATATCTATTTATTTCATCGATTTTATAATCATATTTGCAACATTTAAAACTATAAAATGTATAAACGAATAGAATTTATATATAATTAAGCTACTCTTTTATGACTTATTACCGATTTACTATTTTATATCACAAATCACATAAAATTGATAGCTTTTTATAAATATTTATTACAAAATGATTAAATTTTAATCATCCACTACCATAATCAATTTTAAATTGCAAATGACTATCAGAATAATATTCTGTAATTGCATTATACAAACAACTAATTATAAAATTTGTACTGTTATAAATTTGAGTATCTGGTTTCAAATAGTTTAATTTATCAAAGGCATAAAAAATAATAGAAGCATTTAATAATTGCATTCTACTTCTTACATTTTCTTTTGGTAAAACTGCTTGTCCTATTTTTAACTCTTTTGAATAAAACATTATATCAAGTACATTTTCTATAATATTTCGTTGCTTTTCATCAAATAAATATAATTCACATTTTTGTTTAATATATTCTAAATTTTCTTTTTCAATATTTGACTGACTAACATCACTATTATTATTATTTTGTTTTATAATATATTTATTATTTATTCGTAAATTTTCTATATTACTAATCGGATGTTCTCCTTCAAAATAATCTCTTCTTCTTTGATTGTCCAATCGTATATATTCCGAATCCGTTTCCATATTATAATCACTAATTATATCATTAGTTTCTATTTCTTCATGTTCTATCTTTCCTATATAAATTAAATTTGGTTTTCCAAATCCTTGTTTTTCTTCTTTAATTAGATTAGCATTTCTTAATTCTTTAAATGCCCTTGTTACTGGTTTATCACTTAAATTCAATTTATTTTGAATTTCTTTTCTAGTGTATATTAGATATATTTCTCCTTGATTATTTATCCAATGATTTATTTTTGATAATTTCATTCTATTTAATAAAAATGAATAAATTACCTTAGCTTCTAAACTTAATTTTTTATATTTTTCATTATCAAATAATTCTTGTGGCATTTGATAAAAGCTATATTCCAATGTTTCATTTATTTTATATATTTTCATCTTCTTCACCTCCAATTGTTTCTCTATATTCTTTTAGTAACTCATTTATCTTTTCTCTTGTTAGACTTTTATAATGACATTCTGGCAAATATTTAATGATAGTTGTTTCATATTCTTCTAGTCCAAAAATATGAATATTTTTATGATTTTCATTTTCTTCAAAATAGTAATGTAGTCTTGATAACTTTTCCATATTGATTAATGGCATTATTACAATATAATTATTATCATCTAACTTTAAATCAGCAAATTTAAAATCCGTAATCTCTACCTCATATAATTCTTTTAATCTATTATAAATACTTATTCTTATTTCATAATTATTTCTTATTAAAAATTTTCCGTATTCATTGTATGGTATTAAAATCGTGTAATTATTACCAAAGTAAAATCCTTTTTTATTCATAACTATTTTTTCAATATCATTTGTATATATCATTGCATTTTTATATTCATGTTCTTTTCTAATATCATAATATATTGATTTTATATACTTATCATCTTTTCCTTCATAAATTGCATATACCAAAAACTCATCTTGTTCGTTGTATTCTAATTTTCCTATATATCTTCTTGAATGTGTTGTTGGTTCATCTTCCTTTTTCATATTCCAACTTGGTATAAAATTCAAGTTATCTTGTATTAGAGAACTTGCTATGTCACTTATAACTTTTAATCTTTCTAAATTAGTTTCATTTCTACAGTGGTTTCTTACTTCATATCCGTTATCTAGTAAATATTCTTTTCCTTTAATTCCTAAAGTTATATATCTATGTTTTAACCTTCTAATATAATTGTGTTTTACCAAATTTACAATTCTTTTTTCTTGATATGTCTTTGTTTCATAAATATATCTTGTATTATCTAATGATATTATTTTATATTTTCCTAAAAAAATTAATAATTCTATATCTCTATTTTGTAACCTTATTTCTTCTTTCATTTCAATCACCTCTTCCTAAAATTTACCTTAATCGTCCCTTAACATTTCATTAAATCATACTTTTGTAGAGGCAACATATTGTATATGTTACCTCTACTCTAGACAATTATTTTTATTAAAATATTTTTCTAATGCCTATTATTTGTGTACTTTTAGATATGAAATCACATGGCAAAATTTTTCTTTATTTTTTCTGTAAAATCTTGCCATGATTGTATATATTATTATCTTATTCTTTTGTTAATTATTCTGGTTATCTCTTCTGCTGACAATACATATACTTCCGTATGTGGTTTGTCTGAATGATATCCTTGTACCATATAACAAGCACAATAAATATTATCATCTTTTATTACTTTTCCATTTATTAACCCATCATGAATTGGTTTTACGTTTCTGTTATCTGTATCCCATATTTTCATATCATCATATATTTTTATAATTACCATTACAAATTTATCATAAAACATTCCTTTAAATTTGTTTGTAACTTTTGAAACATTATATGTAATTTGTTTTTGAATATAATTTGCTCCCCTTTTTATAGATGGTATCTTTTCTGGAATATATATTTTTAAAATATCATCTTCTACTTTTGCTTTATAATCATAATCTATAAACTCTGTTCCATTGTCATCCATAAATTCTAACCACATATTTCTTTGTCTTACTGCATCATACATGTCCATTCTTGTTTTCTCTAATTTATAAAAATATTTTTCTAGTTCTTCATCTTTTATTTCTTCTTTCGCTTTTAATAATTTTTCACTTATATCCTTAATTTTTTCTATTGATTCTATAATTTCTTCTTTTTTCATAAATATCACTCTCACTTTCTTTAATGTTTAGGTATAAAAATAGAAGGTACAAATTTAGTTTGCAACCTTCACTATAATCTCAACTTATTTAATTAAATCTAACATAATTTGATATAAAAAAGTATTTTATTTCATACCAGTATATTTTCATTTTTTTCTTTCTATCTAAATCATTTATTTTTATCTTTAATAAATCCATAACCGATGTTTTTTCTCCTGTAAAATCATACTTCATATTTGCTATAATTTTACTTACCAAATATATTTGTTTCATCATTTCTTGTTCTTCTTTTTTCTTATATATTTCTTGCATATAATTACCTATATATTTAATTGTCAATTTTGAAGAATACATATAACTATCTTTTTGTACTATTTTAATTACCATTGTTTCTGTAATTTTATCTAATTTGTTTATATTGTTTTCCTCCATTATTCTCTTATAATTATTTTTTATATATTTATTTATAGTACTCTGAAAATCATTAAATAATATCGAACACCAAAAATTCAAAATTTCTTCCTGTAGTTTGATTCCTTCTTGTTTAAAAAATACTGTCGTCTGTTTTTTTCTTTCGTTGGAATTTGTTAAAAATGCCGTAATAAATGCAACTATAATTGTAACTAAGATTTGAATAATTGTTATTATATTTGATTCCATATATCTTTCTCCTCATTTAACATTTTTTATTATTTTATCACAAATCTTATAATGCAACAATTAAAATCCATAACTTTATTTTTATAAATAATAGATTTCACATTATTTCTCTGATCCACTCATTTATCTTATGCTTGTCCGATGTATCAATCAAATATCGCAATCCCCTGGATATGACAATGTACATTTTCTGTATTTTCCTAGTAAACTTCCTGCAAAAATTACAGAAGATCTCATTTGTCTCATTAAATCTTCTGGTATTTCATATTTGTTTATTCCTTTTGTGTTAATAATTACTTTATTCTTCTTTTTTGTTACTTTTCCTCCTATTTTTCTTAAGATTTCAAACATCATTTGTGTGTCATGTATATTGGGTACATTATATAAGGTTGTTTCTCCACCATTTAATATAGTTGCTGCTATAATTGGTAAACTAGAATTTTTTGAACCTGATATCTTTACTGTTCCTTCTAGCTTATTTCCTCCTTGTATTATGTAGCTAGACATGTTCTCTCCTCCTTTTATGTTTTTGCTATATATTATGTTTTCTTTACATAAAAGGTGTGCGTATATATTCTATTTTTTATGCAAAAAAATAAGAACTAGGGTTCACCACACCTAATTCTTAGTTTATATGACTCCTGGTGATTTAAACAGTACATTTACTTTAAAGCTATTATTAGCATACCATATTATATATTCAAAATCAAATAATTTTTTATTTTTAATATTAAGCAACTTTTTCTTTATAATTTACAATTGTTACTTCTGTTGCTAATTGCTTTAGTTGATTTACAATTTTTTCAATGTTTTCTGCTGTTTCATCATCAAAGTATTGTTCTCCACATTGAGTGCATACTTTTGCTGGAACTCCTTTAATAATAATAATTGTATCTTCTAAATCAACTACATAATTTACTTTCTTTTCTTCTAGATTTCCTTTACACATAAAACAATTCATTATTTTTCCCTCCTTGTTTTCATATCTTCTTCCCATTTATCTGTATTTGGATAATATGCCGTTATCATATGAACAGTGTCTTCACTTACTCCACATACTATATGTATTGTCTTATTATTTGTATTATATCCTAATATCAAGCAACTTGGATATGGATAATCATCATAATAATATTCTATTATGTTTCCATTATTAATTGCAGTTTTCACATCAGATATTAAAATATTTCTTTGATTTAATCTGTTTAAGCAATGCTTTGTCCAATCTATTTTTCTTTTTGCTATATATTCTCTTATAATTTCAATATTTAATAAATTTTCGTTCAATTTTTTCTCCTCCTTATCTATTTTAGCATAAAATGAATAATTTATGCAATTGTTTTTTATCATTTTTATTTGTATTTTTCTTGTATTCTATCAGATATAATATCGGTGAATACCTGTTTATAATCCCCAGTATCACCTACATTTGATTTTGGACATATAAAAACTGCAAATGGTAGTTTGTCTTTTGCTTTTTTATTAGTATTTGTATCTTTCTTATTCTGCTTTTCCAGTGTATTCACCTCCACTTCCATTTATAAATTATATTGCTTTATTCTTTGTCCTTATTACTAAAAGCCACAAGTGGATTTGATCCCATATGAGATTTGCCCTCATTCCTCTTTTTAGAGAATCGCCCCTTTACATCACGTTAGCCAGACGAAAGTTTCATTATCTGTGCTTGTAGTTTGCTATTCAATTTTCAATGTGCTATACTATAATAGAAAATAATTATTTACGCGTTCTATTTTCTACTTGTGATTTTTATTATAAGAGCATTAAAAAGTGTTGTAAATACATTTTTGCAAGTCTATAGATAAATTAAAAATTGAAATAGCTATATTCTATTTTTTGAAATGGAGGAAACATTGATATGATAACTAATTTCACACTTAAGAATAATAAAATTGTAATAAAAAATGATCGGAGATTTTTTTGGTGCTACTCATGATTTTGAATATAATATTGGAGATAAACTATATGAATTTGCAATAATGAGTTATGAAGATTTTAATAAATTGAAAACAATATATACCCAATTAATAGAACTTGTATGTACTGCCAAAGAATCAAATACCATGGATGAAAAATTGGATTGTTTCTTTAAAATGTTTCAAATAGTTAGAGCGTGTTTAGAATTTTCGCCATATACTCATTTTTATACACAAGTCTTAATAGATATAATTGTTAAAACATATAATTCTAAAGTATTTAGAACTGACCTATTATTTAAATCTCAAATTGGCGTTTTTATTGAAAATCCAAAATACTATGCGAAAGAACTTTATGAGGAAATATAAGAAAATCCTTATACAATAGAGCTTATCCTTCATGAATTTACTTATAATATTGAAAAAGTATCAACTAAAAAACATAATGAATATATAAAATACTTTAAAACTATAAGAGACTTATTAATAGAAAATCTTATGGAAAAAAAGACTGATTTAAAAAAGAGAATAGAATTGATAAGTAAATATTCTAATAACTCTATTGTAAGAAATTTAAGTACAGAAGAAAGACTATATTTATATGAGGCAAAAAGAGTTTTTGACATACACTATCTTAATACTAATCCAGCACATGCAATTTTTTTAGATACTAAATTTAAAACAAAATATGTATGTAATAAAGGATTATCACTACAAGAAAGAAGATTAGATGTAGATGATGTAGTTAAATTAATAAAAGAAAAGCAGATAGCAGTAGAAGAAGTCTATGAATTGGAAAATACTGAAGAACAAATTAGGTTTGAGTTATTTAAAGTTATTCAGAACAACTTTACTATAAACAAATGTGAAAATTGTGGTAGATTGTTTATACCCACTACTACTAGTAATAATCCAAATCAAAAAGGAAGAAACGATCAAAAATATTGCAATAACTTATATTTAAATACTGGAAAAACCTGCAAAGAAATTGGAGCATTAAATAAACAAAAAGAAAAAGTTCAAAATAGTTCAATTTTAAAGGAATACAACAGAGAATATAAAAGAATGCATGGTTTACACTATAATCATACGAAAGAATTTAAAGAAAAACAATTCAAAGAATGGTCTGAAAAAGCTAGAGAATTAAGAGATACTTATACTAATGAACAAATAGAAGATTTTAAAATAGAATTGAAGAAATTAAGTGGTTTGTATTGGAAATAGAAAAGTATACATATATTCAATTTTTCAATTTACTAATACATATACTTTTATAATTCATATTTACTTAAAATTGCTTTTAAGAAGGAATAGACTTCCTTATCTAATACCTATACTGTATATATTCCATAAAATATATAATCTGACTTAATATTAGAGCGTGGCACGAAAACCAGTATTGTTATAGTTGTTATTAGGATTGTTGTAATTGCGATAGGCGACAGGATAATTGTTTCCATTATTGTTGTAATTGCCACCACGGATAACACGATACGAATGCCTTTTTAAAGTCTATCCCTCTATATAAAACATACTTTTTCTTAAATTATAAGAATCTGCATGTTTAACATAGCCTAGCCAACCTGCTATACTTCTTTGTATTTCAGGTAATGTTATTTTGCCTTCTTTCAATTGTCTTGTATATCTTTTTAATTTTCTTTTCATTCTACATTTACTTGTATGCCTTATTTTTAGTCTTTTCTCATTGATTTTATAACCACAAAAATTAACCCCTTGTATATCTTTAAAAATTCTTGTTTTTGAGTTTAAAGTTAATTTTAAATTTTCTTTTAAAAATTTAGTTATATTATTTAAACTATCTTTTGCAATTTCTTTATTTTCGCACATTATAACCATATCATCCATATATCTGTAATAATATTTGCATTTTAATTTATGTTTAACATATTGATCTAATTCATTTAAATATATATTAGCAAACATTTGAGATGTATAATTACCTATATTATGCAAAGCTTTGCATAAAATAGGTTATAGCAATTAAAATATTATAGAAAGTA
>CAKNJL010000069.1 GCA_930982035.1 uncultured Clostridium sp. | reverse complement strand
ATTGACAACTTCTCCGTCCCCATTGACAACTCCGTCCCCATTGCCCCCATTGACAACCTATCCTTCATTATCTTGATTTTCTATTTCTCCTTCTCCATTGTTACCTTCCATATTTTCTCCATTTTCTTCTCCGTTATTTTCCTCATTTGTTGTATTATCTGTTGTGCCATTTGTGTCATTTGTTTCATTGTTTGCCGTATTGTTTGTTCTTGTTGTATTTGTTGTGTTTGATGTTGTTGAATTACTACTTCCTGAGTTTGATGTTGAACGAACTCCTAGTCTATCTAAATATTCTTCTACATCATATTCTTTATCATTTGCTATCATTTTATAACTTTTCTCTCCACCATTTATTGTCATATAAATATCATCTACAAATGCTCCAAATGGTTGTTTTCCAGATGAGTTCAATAATGTGTATCTGTCGTCTATACATGCTACAATCACATTGTAATCTGGTATTACTAATAAGTTTACTGCATCTCTATTATCATTTGCTATATAACCAAAACTGTCATATTCAAATTCTACTACTTGGTTTCCATTTTTATCAAATAGTCCCCATTTATCACCTTTTTCAACTGGTATTAAGTTATCTACTAAAATATATCCTGTTTTTAAGTCGTTTTCTTCAAATTGTGTAATATCTATACCTATTTGGTCATTTTCTGCATATATTTTTGTATTTCCATTAAAATCTATAACTCCATATTTATTATCTCTTTCTACTAAATATAATTCTGCATCATAATCCATTAATTTTATATCATCATAATTTATATCTACTTTGGTTTTCTTATCAGCTCCAATTATTCCATATTTTCCATTGCTAGAAACTATGAAATCTCCTGTAGATTCTTGATATACTATGTCATCATATTTACATTCTAGAATTTCACTTCCATCTGTGGCATTTATAACACCATAATTTTGGTCATCTGTAACTACTAACATATTTCTTACAACCGCTTTATTGTTTTCAAAGTTTTCACTTAATTGTGTATATCCAAAATCTAAGACACTTACATTGTATTGCTCAACTAAAAATGCTGATGTATAAATTGAAATGACATTTCTTTGTGTGTCATATTGAAATGTTGTGTTAAATACTTTTTGCATTCCATCTGTAGTTATATATAATTCACCATTTCTGGCAATTACTGGCTTATCCATGTAAACATATGTATAACCATCATCTTGATTTTGTAAATTTAGTTTATATATTTTATTAGAATTTAATGTTAAGTTTGCTACTTCACCTTCACATTGTACATAAGATTTACTTGTGCTTTCTGATTTATTATTATATTCACCATTATAGCAATTATATCCTAGATAAGATGATATTGCTCTTACTGGTACATATATTGTTCCATCACTTTCAGTCACTAACAAATTTTTTACATCCGCATTTTGTTGTCCATTTAATACTACTTTTAGTTGTGTACTGTCTAAATATACCATATATGATACTATTCCTATAATAGCAATTAAAACTATTACTATACAAATAACTACAATTTTTATAGTTTTTTTGGTTTTGTTTTCTTTGTTATCTGAAAATTCTTCATCTAATAAATTCATTTTTTCCCCTCCTACTATCTGGCATAGCCATACAAATTATTTTTGCAATATAGATATTAAAATCTTTATTTAAGATTCATATCCATACTTTTTATAAAATTCATTTTTGAAATTTTCTAAATTGTCACCCTCTATTTCTATTCTAACTCTTTCCATCAATTTAGTCAAGAATCTTAGGTTATGTATTGATAATAATCTTACACCTAAAATTTCATTTGCTTTTATTAAATGTCTTATATATGCTCTTGTGTAATTTTTACATGTGTAACAATCACACTCTTCATCTAGTGGTCTCCAATCTCTCTCATATGTTGCATTTCTGACTACTACTTTTCCATTCCATGTCATAGCTGTTCCATTTCTCGCTATTCTTGTAGGTAATACACAATCACACATATCAATTCCTGCTAATACTGCTTCTATTAAATAGTCTGGTGTTCCTACTCCCATTAGATATCTTGGTTTGTCTTTTGGCATTAATGGTGTTGTAAATCTAAGCATCTTCAAAAATTCTTCTTTTGGTTCTCCTACACTAATTCCTCCTATTGCATATCCTGGTAAGTCTAACTCGATTAAATCTTTCGCACTTTGTTTCCTTAGGTCTTCGTAAAAACCTCCTTGTATTATTCCAAATAAAGCTTGATCTTCTCTTTTATGCGCTTCTTTACATCTTTTTGCCCATCTTGTTGTTCTTTCCATTGATTGTTTTGTGTATTCATATGTTGCTGGATATTCAACACATTCATCAAATGCCATAATAATGTCTGCTCCCAAATCTTCTTCTGTTTTCATAACACTTTCTGGTGAAAAGAAATGTTTACTTCCATCTAAATGTGATTTAAATTCTACTCCTTCTTCTGAAATAGTTCTTAAATCTCCTAAACTAAACACTTGAAATCCTCCACTATCTGTAAGAATTGGTCTATCCCATTTCATGAATTTGTGAAGCCCTCCTGCTTCTTTTACAATGTCTTGTCCTGGTCTTAAATATAAATGATATGTATTTGATAAAATTATTTGTGCTCCTACCATTTCTTTTAATTCTTCTGGTGTCATTGATTTTACTGTTGCTTGTGTTCCTACAGGCATAAATACTGGTGTTTGTATATCTCCATGTGGTGTGTGGATTACTCCTCTTCTTGCTCCTGTTTTTTTATCTTCATGTAATAATTCATATGTTACTGCTGGTTTCATATTTCCTCCCTCTGATGATTTTGGGACGGAGAAAAAATCATCATTTTATCATTTTTAATATTATATTATAAATTAATTTTCATTAATGATGATTTTTTCTCCGTCCCAAAATCATCATCGCATCTCCAAAGCTAAAAAATCTATATTTTTCTTTTACAGCTTCTTCGTAAGCTCTCATAATATAATCTTTTCCTGCCAATGCTGATACTAACATCAATAAAGTTGATTGTGGCAAATGAAAATTAGTAATTAATCCGTCTAAACATTTGAATTTATAACCAGGATATATAAATATTTTAGTATCATCTTCTGTTTCTTTTACAAATCCATTTTCATCTGCGATTGTTTCTAATACTCTACAAGAAGTTGTTCCAACTGCTATAACTCTTTTACCTGCTTTTTTTGTTTCATTTATTTTTTCTACATCTTCTTGTTTTATATAAAAATGTTCTGTATGCATTTCATGATTTTCTACATTTTCTTCTTTTACAGGTCTAAAAGTTCCTATTCCAACATGTAATGTTACATTAGCAATTTTTATACCTTTTTCTTCGATTTTTTTCAATAATTCTGGTGTGAAATGTAATCCTGCTGTTGGTGCTGCTGCTGACCCTTCATATTTTGCATATACTGTTTGATATCTATCTTTTTCTTTCAATTCTTCATGTATGTATGGTGGTAATGGCATTAATCCAATTTTATCTAAAATTTCATTAAATATACCTTTATATGAGAATTTTACTTTTCTTGTTCCTCCTGGCATAATATCTAATATTTCTGCTTTTAATATTCCATCACCAAATATAACTTTTGTTCCAACATGAAGTTTATTTCCAGGTCTTACGATACTTTCCCATATATCACCTTCAATATTATTTAAAAGCAAAAACTCTACATTTGCTCCAGTTTCTTTTTTGCCATAAATTCTAGCTGGTATAACTTTTGTATTATTTCTTACTAAGCAATCTCCTGGCTCTAAATAATCTATAATATCTTTAAACTTCTTGTGTTCAATCGTTTGTTCTTTTCTATCTAGAATCATTAATCTTGATTCATCTCTTTTTTCAATTGGTGTTTGTGCTATTAATTCTTCTGGCAAGTCATAATTAAAATCTGATACTTTCATTTTTACTCCTTCTTTTATAATAAATTTAATGATATTTAGTTACAATTCACAGCCTTATATTTATTTTATAAACTGTAAAATGTAACAATTTTATATTCGATTACTAACATTAACTTTTCCCTATAATAATACTCAAATTCCTAAAGAGATTATCAAATATCCCCCTTACTTCTTCAATTATATTTTCTGGTTCAACATACACATCTTCTAGTTCATATGAATATTCAAAATTTGATTTTTTAGCTGGCTTTAATGTATATATTTCATTTGGCAATCCTACTTTTCCATTTGATGTAGCTATTTCTTTATTCATATAATCTCTATACCATTCTCTTTGACCTGTCAAATATTCATTTTCATAACCATAATCTTTGTAAGCATGTAATTCTGGTATTTCATATCCATATTCTTTTGCTGTTCTTTCTAGTGAATGTAAAAATTCATGTAAAAATACTTCTTCTGGAAATTGATTTATTCTAGAATCATATTTATATATATAACTTTTTGAACTATTTGGCAATCTAATATTTGAAAATCCTATACCATAATAATCCATAGAGCCTAATCCTATCCAATCCTTTATTTCTATATCATCTTCATATTCTTCATTACCTAATCTTACTACTACAAAAATATGGTCATAATTATTTTGATTTATAACATCCTTTATTTGATTTTCAATATCTTCTGGTGCAACATAATATCCAAATTCGTCATCATATGATAAAGATGTAATTGGTTCTTGTACTTCATATATATCACATTCCGCTGTCATTTTTCCTTGTGATAATTCATTGCATGACCTTTCAAATCTAGTTATTGTGTTTTTTATGTCTGTTATATCACTACTTGTTACTTGGATATTTATTTGCTTATTATCAATATTTACATTTGTATTATCAAAGATGAAACAAGCAAATTTCCAATCACTATTTTCATCGCTTTTTCCTTCTTCTATTTTAAAATCTGAAAACCATGCTTCACCTTTGGCTTTTCCTGCTGTTCCTCCTAATCTAAATGCAATATCTACTATGTCTCTATTTTTTGAATTAAATATAAATTCTAGCTTTTGCCAATCAGTATCTCCACTTATTGCAACTGACCTTTCTACTGTATCTGATATTGAAATTTGTGCCCCTATACTTGATTCATTTTTCTCTGCTCCTACTCCTTTTGTTTTTACCATACAAGTTACTTTATATGGGGTATTTTTTTGAACTTGAACCTCTTTTGAAAACATTGCATCATTAAATTCATTTGATGTTATTTTATAACTATTCATCTCTGAATATGTTATTTCTTTATCTCTTTTGAACTCTGATGTATTCAAATTTGCTTCACTTCGTACAAATCCATTAAAGTTATTACTTTGGTAAAATTGATATGCCAAATATAAGGCAATTATCAATATCGCAAAAACTATTATATTACTAATTATTGTTTTTCTAGCTCTCATAAAATTACTATCCTTTATATTTTTAAAAAACTTTAATTGTAAATTGAGATAAAGCCTAAAAAGTTAATATATAATATATTTTAGTTTCAACATTCAATGAAATAAAAAATAGAATTTATTTAACTTTCGAATGATGAATTTTTTTATCTCAAATTATGGTTGAAGTTTTTTCTATTCTTTTTCTAGCAAGACTATTGTATATATATAATTTTGGTATTTGGTTTTAAATTCTATTGGTTCAACAATTGTTTTTATTCCTTCTTTTGGAAATTCATTATACAATCCACACCCCTCTGAATCTATCAACCAAATTCTTCCATGATAATCTTTTAATATATCTTCATAATTATATATAATTTCCATCCCTGGTCCATATGCTTTATATGCTTCTTCTACATCCCAATATCCACCATTATAAAAATATTGTTTGTTTTCTGGGAAAAATGCTGCTACAACTCCACCATTTCCTATATTTGAATATACAATAATATCATCTGGTTTAATATTTTCTTTTAAATATTCTATTTGTTTCATATTGCTACTATCATAATTAATCATAATATTTGTTGCATTACTTATGCCTCCTAATATTAGTATTATTATGCAAATAATAGTTGTTATCCATGTTTTTTTCTCTTTTGCCATAAAAAATGCTAATGCAAATATATATATTCCAGTTATTACTAGTAAATATCTTGCAAATAAAATTGATTGTTTCATTAATAATGATATAAATAAAACTGCAATAATTACAAGTACATATAGAATAATTGAAAATACCCCTGGTTTCATTTCTTCTTTTTCTTTTTTTGCTCTATATATTCTGTAACCTATATATACATACATTGCTAAAGATGCAACTAATGCAATAATTGTATTTGCGTCAAATACAAAGTTTGTATCTAATTGCCTTCTGAATTGGAAACTTGGTATCTCTACTAATGTACTTATACCTAATGTTATCCAAAAACCACCTTCTACATGTTCTACTTGTCCTTTTAAATATAATAACCAAGGAATATATAATATTATTTGTATTATAGCTAAAATTATGAAATTTCTTAATATTTTTGTATTTTCTTTTCTGTTTTTTATCAAATAGATTAATAAGAAAAAGTTTACTATTCCTGCAACTGCTAGTGCATAATAATGTATATAACATGCACATATACTAAATATTCCAAATATTATTAGATTTTTATTTTGTATTTTTATTTCTTTTTTGTCCTTTATGTTTTTATATAACCTATATCCATATATTGCAAGTAAAGTTACTATTAAACATGACCATGAATACATTCTTACTTCTTGGCTATATGTACACATGACTGGTAAGAAATATGTTAGAAACGAAAATAAAAATCCTACTCTTTCTCCAAAATCTTTTCTTATGTGTGTATATCCTAATATTCCTAATATTGCTATTGCTAATACTGAAAAAAGTCTAAATGCTATTATATTATTGCCAAAAATCATCCATACTATATGTAACATCCAATAATATAGTGGTGGATGTACATCTTTTCCTGTTATTTTCCATATATCAGCGAAGTCATGTTTTGCAATTGCTACTGAATAACTTTCATCAAACCATATGTCTTCATGAAAAGCTGATAAAAAGATAAATAGAATTCCTAATATTATTATTGCTATATGTATATATTTTTTATTAATTTTTTTTAATTTTTCCATTATTTAGCACTTTCCTTTCTAATTATTCTCTTACAACATTAAATTTAGCTTTATAGTCTTATATTTGGAATATAAGCATTTATAATAATCATTTTAGGTACCGATATGGATTTTTATAATTTTATATTTAGAATATATGTCTACTTTTTGTGGATTTTTCCTTATATAACAATTTTTTACAAATAATAATAAGTGAACATTAGCTTATTGTCATTATTAACAACATGTTAAACGTCCACTTATATTTACGGAATGCCAAAAGAAAAATGAAATTTATATAAAACTAAAGGCTTTCCTGTTTGTTCTTTAAATTAACTCTTTTTCAGTTTGTACTTTACTATTAGAAACATCTGATATTTTTATACTTCTTACATGGTTTATCTTTTCCCATGATGTATTTCTTATAAATAAACATTTGAAGTTGATACATATCCATGTTAGTAAAAATAGTGGATAACATAGTAATCCTTTTGCCATTGGCTTGATTTTTCTTCCATCTAACCACATTGCAAATATTCCTACTAATATAGGTAATATAAATGTTGGTACTAAATAGAATATTAGATTTTTTATTAATTCTGCTGTTGTTATTGATGCTGAATTGTACATAACAAAGTTTGAAAATAGTAATAACATTGTTATGATAAACATTGGTATACTTCCAACAATATATAATAATCCATCAAAGTTAATCATCTTTTTATTTTCTTTTGCTGCAATTACTAAGTCTTTAGTATATTTTTGTATACATTGTATATGTCCAACTGTCCATCTACTTCTTTGTGACCAACTTTGTCTAAATCCTGTAGGTTGTTCATCATATACTATTGCATCTGTTGCCCAACCTAATTTTTTTCCTTTTATTATTCTTTTTAATGAAAATTCTATATCTTCTGTTAATGTTTCTGTGTCCCATCCTTGTGGTTTTATAACATCAAATTTTACCATAAATCCTGTACCATTTAATAATGGTGATAATCCTAAGTTGTATCTAGCTAAGTGGTAAAATCTGTGCATTTGCCAATAAAAGATAGCATATCCTGCTGTTATCCAGTTATCAGATGGATTTTTGATATCTCTATATCCTTGTACTACATCTTCTCCTTGACATAGTTTTTTATTCATATTTTTTATGAAGTTTTTATCTACTATATTGTCTGCATCAAATACAAAGAATGCATCATATGGAGCATCTTCTGCAATTTTTTGTTGCAAAAACCAATTTAAGGCATATCCTTTTGTTTTCTTTGTTTCGTCAAATCTTTCATATACAATAGCTCCTGCTTCTTTTGCTATTTTTGCTGTATTATCTGTACAGTTATCTGCTATTACATAAATATCATATAAATCTTTGTTATATGTTTGATTTTTTAGACTTTCTATTAAATTTCCTACTACTGCTTCTTCATTGTGTGCTGGTATAATTGCCATAAATCTGTGCTCTTTGTTTACTTTTAATGGTTTATCTTTTAATTTAATTAGTGAGCATAAACTTACTAATACTTGATATAGCCAAAATATTGTTACAGTCCATGATAAAGCTTCTCTTAGTATATATAAATAATCCATCTTTTTACCTCTCTTTTCAATAATACTTTCTATATAATTATT
Organism: uncultured Clostridium sp.; assembly: GCA_930982035.1. Lineage (GTDB taxonomy): Bacteria > Bacillota > Clostridia > TANB77 > CAG-508 > CAG-269. The sequence goes on along the minus strand of CAKNJL010000069.1, from coordinate 1,724 downwards.
ATACTACCTTTTATATTATACTATTATTGGGAAAATATTGCAACTTTTTTGCGTAAAATTTAATAAAAATTTAATAAATTTTTTTACAATTCATAGCCTCAAATTTATTTTATAAGCTATGAATTGTAACATAATGTTGTTTTCTTGTGAAAATAAACCTTATTGTCTTTCTCCTCTCATATATTGTGCATCAGTTTCGATATCATCTTCAACTCTTTCTCTAAAATTATCTAGTGTTTCATCATCATTTTTTTGATTCCATTCTCTTTCTACTCTTTCTCTAACTTCTCTTTCCGTAAACTTTTCACTTATTTCATCATTTTTCATTAAATCATTTACTATATCCTCTATGTGATTATGTGTTGAAGTATTTGGATTTCCATCTATATCCTCTGATTCTAATTCTTCACAAGGTTCCTCTTGTGCATTTTCATGCTTTTTAGCTTCCTGATATGAGCCTTCTACTGCACGATATCCATCTTGATATTCTTGTGATAATTTTTGTGTATCTTCATCCATTCCTTCAACTGCATTTTTAGAATTTGATGTTTCTAGTTGTTTATCCAAACTTTGATTTCCTTCTACTCCTTGTCCTCCAATAGTTTTATCTGATGAATGATATACTTCAACCTCTCCATATTGTCCATTCTCTATTCCTATTGTCTCTTGTCCTTGAATTTTTAACCTTGTTAAAACATCTCCTTTTTCTACATTTTCACTTTTATTTTGTTTTACCTGATAATTCCTTTCTGTTGGATTTGTTCCTTCTTGAGTATCATTTTCTAAATCTAATGCTCTTACAATTGGTTTTCCATCTTTTCCTGTTTTATTTGTTATAACAACAGTTTCATATCTTGAAGAATGACCTTCAAGCTTTTTTCCATTTTCATCTCTTAAATTATCTAATTCATCAGATTCTACAATTCCTAATTTACCGTTTTTTTCATCTGCTCCCTTAATTTTACCTGCTTTTTCTAATTTTTCTCCTAATGAATCAAAATCAGTTGCCATTGTATCCATATCAACTTCTTGTTTTATATTAATATCTGCTGTTGTATTTTCTGGTTTTTCATTTGATTTTGTATCTGTTCCTTTTTCTTTCTTTTTATCTTTATCTAAATCCTTTGGCTCTTTTTCTTGTATTTTATTTTTATCCTCTCTAATAGCTTCTTCATAGCCTTTTTGTTTGTCATAGATTATTTCGTCTTGTTCTCTTTCTTCTGTTGTTTTCATTATTTCATCTTTTCCTGCTCTTTCTATTATTTGCGTTATTTCATCTTTTATTTCTGCAGAAAGCTCATTTTCTATTGTGTTTTCTTTAAATGCAATTAAACTATCAGCCATATGATCTGGTGCATATGCTCCTATTACTTCATTGCCTAAATAATATTTGTATAAATCCCCTTCTTTTGTAACTGATAATTCTTTTTCTTCACCATTTACACTAATTTTTCCTAATATTTTCATAATATTCTTATATGTATAAATATTTTTATACATTTCTCCTTTCACAAAAAATTATATTTTTTGCTTAACTCCAAAAGTATACCCCAAAATAAAAATTTTGAGTTTATTTCAAACTATATATTTTTGTATTATATAAATTGTCTTGTTCCTTTTTAATTATAATATATTTTAGAGGTTTGTTCAAGTTTTTTCTTTCATTAACCAGGATAAAGACATGAAAAAAAATTTCAAAGTTCTAAAATAATATAAAAATCAAT
>CAKNJL010000068.1 GCA_930982035.1 uncultured Clostridium sp. | reverse complement strand
CATTTTTAATGCTTACGAAATTTTTGCTTATGAAAAAGTGTTTAAGATCCGTGTAGATAAAATCTTGAAGGTGGAGAATGGAAAAGTTTCATATGTAAATTGAAACAAAATTCAAATAGTAATTTATAATAAAAACTAGTAATTTAGATAAAATATAAATATATTATAAAATTTAATAAAAAATGCTTGATTTTCACTACATTTTATCATATAATAGTAAAAAGGGGTGAAAATATGATAGTGACAAATGATGTTATAAAAATGAATTTAATAAACTATTCGAATAAAAATACCAAGCTCACTAGAGAAGTAAAAAAAGGAAAATATTTCAAAATAATTAATGGATTGTATGAAACAGATTCAAATACACCAGGATATTTATTGGCAGGAAGTATTTATGGACCATCGTACTTATCGTTTGATTTTGCACTAGCATATTATGATTTGATACCTGAAAGAGTTGTAAATTATACTAGTGCTACTTTTGGGAAGAAGAAGAAAAAAGAATTTCATACTAATTTTGGAAATTTCTTTTATAGAGATGTACCTAGTCAAGTTTATCCTTATGGAATAAATTTAATAAAAGAAGGGGAGTATTATTATCAAATTGCTTCTCCTGAAAAAGCTTTGTGTGATAAATTATATACATTATCACCATTACAAAACCTGCAAGATATTAAGTTACTACTTACAGAGGATTTAAGAATAGATGAAGATGATTTAAAAAATTTAAATTTAGATGACATACAAAAACTTTCAGAATTATATCATTGTAAAAATGTAACACTATTATATAAATATTTAAGGAGAATAATTAATGAATAATGTATTAGAGCAAATGTTAAAGGACTATGAAATAAAGAATTTACAAGATGAAAAAAATGCAATAAAAGAGATAATCCAAGAAATAGTTTTATGTGGGTTGGCAAGAGCTAAATTCTTTGATGAAGCTGCGTTTTATGGTGGTACCGCGCTTAGAATATTTTATGGTCTAGATAGATTTTCTGAAGATTTAGATTTTTCGCTAATCAAACCCAATAAACAATTTGATTTAAAAAAATATTTTATCTATATAGAAAAAGAAGCAAATAGTTATGGACTAAATTTGAGTATTACAGAAAAAGAAAAAAGTGAAGAATCTAATATTACTTCTGCATTTTTAAAAGGAGATACAAAGGAGCATATACTATTGTTTTTTCCGAATGATAAAACCATAATAAAAAATAATAAGCTAGGAAATATTAAGATAAAATTTGAAATTGATATTAATCCGCCCAAAGGCGCAACTTATGAATTTAAAACTAAATTGTTGCCTTCACCACATCAAGTTAGGTTATATGATGAAGCATCTTTATTTGCTGGTAAAATTCATGCAATTTTATGCAGAAATTGGAAAACTAGATTTAAAGGTAGAGATTTATATGATTATGTATTTTACTTATCAAGAGGGGCATCAGTTAATTTAATTCATTTGAGAGAAAAATTATTAGAATCAAATTATATTGATAATGACTTTAATTTAGATATAGATTCTTTAAAAGACCTATTACAAAAAAGATTCAATGAAATAGATTTTGAGAGTGCTAAAGAAGATGTACAAAACTTTATTACTGATACAAATGGATTAAAGTTGTGGAATAAAGAGTTTTTCTGTGAGATAACAGATATGATTAAATAAGTAAAATGCAATATTTTTTATACATGTTGCATATTTTTAGTAGTATTATTAGCATACAAAGAGGGTATCCTGAAATAGGAACCCTCTTTAATATTAGATGTAGCACTATGATAACTAAATTGAATTTGACATAATATATATATAATGATATAATACGCATGTAACTACAAGTAAAGACTTATTAAAATTAGGAGGTAAACATGGATTTTGAAATTGATGTGAGAGGAAACTATGCAGGTTTGATTAACATGGAAGAAATATTTCAACGGTATCCAATAATCGAAGAAAAGTCTGAATTGATAATGTCTTCATATGATACAGAAACAATGATAGACGATAAAATTATTAAGCCGTTGACAGTTCGGTTAAAAGAAATGATTTTTGGTGTCGAGCTAGAGACGGATAAAGAAAAATTTACCGATGCAATTAAAAAAGCTTTAAAGATGAAAATTGCTACAAATGCAATTAAGCTGCTTCTAAAAAGAGGAGATATTTCATTTAGTGCAGCTTTAGAAAAGGTGGAGTTTGCTGAGAAAGATCTGGAAGATATAGTACAAGGGCTATATAATAGTATCAGTAAAAGAATAGATTTTGAAGATGCATTATCAAAGCTAATCACACCACTGCCAGAGTTTTACAATTGATTTTAAAAATTCAAACCTAGAAAAAAGGATGGGAAGGCAGTAATAGCCTAAGCATCCTTTTTTATTAAAAAATTTTTTTATATTACTTTGTTTGCTTTTTTTAGTACAATAAGCATGTCGTTTAGCTAATAAGTGAAAAATGATAGTGGAATTGGTGATTACATATTATTTTCTAAACCATTATCTAGTAACAGATATTAAAGAAAATTATAGAAAAAACTGGAAATTTACATAAATTTATGATATAATTTTTTTGCTATCATATAGGAAAAATCAAATGTTATCTTGACTCTATGTAGATTTTTTCACATACAAAAATGTTAAGTGTAAAAGGAATAAAAATTATGAATGAAAAATTAGAAGAAAAAATAATCAAATATATAAAGCAGAAAAAGACAAAAACATTGAACTTAAATGAAATATATGAAAAATTAAAATTACCATATACACCACAAAATGATAAAATAATATATGATATTTTAATAAAACTAGAAGAGGAAGGATATATTAAACCACTTAAAACAGCAAATAAGAACTATCAAGGAAGTTTTGAAAAATATAAAATACTAAAAATAAAAGAAGAAAACGAAGAAGAAATAAAAGAAGAGATATTAAAATTAGACAAAAAGATAAAAATAGATTATTACTTAAAAAACCCAAAAGAATATATAAAAGAAAAAGAAGTAATATTACCAATAAATGAATTTATAAAAAATAATAAAGGAAAAGAAACAGGAGAATTAACAGTAAATGAAAGATCATATGAATTATATAAAAATGAAAAATATCTAAAACAAAATGAAAACATATTAAAAAAATTAGGATTAAGTTATAAAGATTTAAATTCTTATGATACATATGAGCCATTTTTCTATTATATTAACACAAAATACAAAAATGAAGATTATAAAAATAAAACAATATTAATAATAGAAAACAAAGACACCTTTTGGACAATAGTAAAAGCTATTAAAGAACTTGGAATAAATAAAATATATATGGTTATTTATGGAGAAGGTAAAAAAATATTAAAAAGTTTTTCTTTTGTAAAAGAACTCAAAATAAATAAAAATGATGACATATATTATTTTGGAGATATTGATTATGAAGGAATAAATATTTATATATCATTAAAAGAAAAGTTTGCTGAATACAACATTTCTGTGTATAAAAGAGGATATGAAATCATATTAGATATTGAAAAATCTCCAGAAGAAGTTAGAACTAATCAAAATATAAATGAATATAAGATAGAAAAGTTTGTAGAAGAATTTGATAAAAACTACAAAGAAAATTTGCTTACAATATTTAAAAATAAAAAATACATACCACAAGAAGTTTTTAATTATAAGATAGCAAAGACAATATGGGCCAGGTCATAAATTGTATGTGCGAATAAAAGTTGAAAATATTTAAATAGTATTTACCATTTTATTATGAAATCGAATTAATTGTAAAAAATTAAAAATAGAGGTGAAACATTGGAAGAACTAGAAAACAAGAATCAAGATGTTTTTACAGAAGAAGAATTAAAAGAGCAAATGTATAATGAGATTATAAAAGATGTTATAGATGAAATAGATGATAGAGAAGAAAACATAAAAATTTATTATCCATATTTTATTATAACAAGAAAATTGAAAGCAGAGGGAGAAAACGTCGGTTTTGATTTAACAGGGGTTTTTATTGGCTTGCTTTCTTTTTTACTTTATGTTGGAAAACTAAGCGGAAGAAAGATAGAATATAAAGACATTTATGATTATATAGGGTACTTTATAGAAAATGTATATAACCAAAAATTAAAAGAAGATACTTTAAAACAAATAGTAAATTTGATATTAGATACAGCGCAAAATAATGGTAATAATTTTCTATTTACATATTATAGCTTAAAAGAAAAAGAGAAGAAAGAAAAATACATTAAATATATAGAAATAAAATTAGGTGAAAACAATAAATTAAATTATTATATTACAGCACAAGGTATTGATTTTTACTTGAAAACAAAAGAATTTCCAGATTCACTTCAAGTAACGATGAATTTAATCTTGTTCAGAAAACAAATAGAAAAAGGTTCATTTAATTATGCTTATGATACAGTAAGAAGATTAAATATTGAAGTAAAAAGAAAAATAGAACAAAAAGATTTAATACTAGAAGGTCTAATGTATGGAGGAAAAGAGGGAATTAAAGAATATAGTAGATATCATAAAGGAGTAGAAGAACAATTTAAAAAAGAAGAGGAACTTTTTGGAGAAGTATCTACACTTGTTAAAAATATATACATGGATTATATTTCAAAAGAGGGAACTAAAAATCTAAGTGAAAAAGAAAGTAAGACATTAACAATTATAAGAAATATTGAAAGAGAATTAAATAATGCAGTATATTCACATACAAAACTTTTACAAGAAGCAATAGATATGACAAAAAAACATGATGAAATATTAGATATGAGAGCAAAAAGTGCATTTTCAGAAAAATTTAAATTTGAAGAAGAATTTGAAAAAGTAATTAATAAAACTGATAATCCAGAAAAACTTTTATATTTTATATCACCATTTTTATTACCAAAGAAAATCAAAACTTTTAATCCAATGAAATCACTAGAAAGTCAAAAATTAAGTAAGCCACAAAAAGAAGAAGTAATAAAAGAGAAAATAGAAGCAAAAGAATTAGAAACGATTGATAAAATAACAACAAAAAGAGTGGTTAGTAATTTTAAATTTTACTTCCAAAATCTATTAGTTTTGTTGAAAAATAAAAATGAAGTAAGTTTGAAAAATTTTGCGGATTTTATTATAAAAAACTATGGAGAAAAAAGCCTATATAATGGTGACTTTATAGCTTTTGCAATTTATTTGAATAGAAAAAAATATCTGAAACAAGGTGAAGATGAAATTTTTGACGAATTTAGTTTTAGACCAATAATGATAATTCCAAAAGAAGAAGATATAGATTTAGGAAATGGCTTAAAGATTACTAACATGGGATTTAAAAAGTTATTGTAATCAAATTATATATATTATATTTTGAGCGGAAATTGTGGGGACCGACCCGTTACATACTGTTGACTAAATCAGCGACAGTCCCGTGGGAGCTGATTTATCTACAGTATGTAAAGGGTTGGGATAGCGAAAAATATAATATATATAATTTAAATAATAATTTGTATTTATAAAAAGGAAAGGAAAAAGTTATGGAGATAGATGAAAATTTAGATGTAGCACTAGAGATAATTAATACATTAATACAAAATAAAGAGATATCAAAAGAGGACAATCCTCTATTATATCAAAATTATGTCAATTCATCAGAAATAGGGAATTTAACAGACAAGATAGCTGAAAAAATGGGATTTGATATATATAGACTAGATAATACCCTAAACTTGTGCGTTATGATAGATAATAAAGTGTTTGGATATACAAATGAGGAATTAAAAAGAAAAATGAAGTTAATAAACAAGAATGAAGATATATATCTAATGTATTTCATAATATTAACAATTATAACATGTTTTTATAGAGAATCTGGTTTAAACTCACCAAGAAGTTATTTAAATTTAAGTGAATTGCTAGAGACAATAGATATAAAATTTCAAAGTTTAGTAAAAGAAGATATTGAGAAAAAAAGCAAGGAAAATGAATACAATTTTATTGATATAAAAAATGTATGGGAAAGATTGCAAGACGCCAGAGAAGATATAATTTCAGGAGGAAAGAAAGACAAAATTTCTTTTGTGAAATTAGTTCTTCATTTTTTAGAAGAGGAAAAATTAATAAATTTCAATGAAGAAAGACAAATAATTACACTTACAACAAGATTTAAAGCAATCGTATATTTCTATTTTGAAAACAGTAAAGAAAACAAAAATAAATTGTTAGAATATGTATATAATTTAGGAGGTGAAGAAGATGCCACACATCAATAGAGTAAGATTGGTAAATGTAAATTTCAATAATGCAATAAGTAAATATGATAATTTCATGATGGATTTTGGCGGAAAATCAGCAACATATGATTTAATTAATTCTGGAGGAAAATCTGTACTTTTATTAATGCTTTTACAAACAGTACTTCCTAATACATATTTAAAAAGTGATAGACCATTAAAAAATATATTTCAAGGAGGAAATCCAAGAAGAACATCACATTGCTTAGTAGAATGGATTTTAGACGAAGGTTATCAATATAAATACATGCTAACTGGATTTTGTGCAAGAAAAAAACAAGTAGAATCAGAAGAAGACATAAATTCAGAGGATAAATTAGAAATTGATTATTACAATTACTGTTATTTTTATAATAATGAAAATAGATATGATATTAAATATATGCCACTTGTACAAGAAGAAAATGGTGAAAAAATATATATGTCATATGACAAATTAAGACAAACTATAGTAAATATGAGAAAAGAAGATTTGCCAATAAAAATATTTGATAGTAAAAAAGAATACATGAAATATATCAGTTATTATGGTTTAATATCAGCAGAATGGAAATTGATAAATGAAATAAATGTTTCTGAAAACTACCTAGAAAAATATTTTAAAGCCAACAAGACTTCAAGAAAATTAATAGAAAATTTCTTAATCAAGATTATAGATAATGTAAATATGCAAAATAATGGAGAAGAAAAGCAAGAAAGCCAATTAGCTGATACTTTAATTGAGCTAAAAGATAATTTAATGAAATTTAGAAAAGAAAGTGATAATAAAAACGAGTTCACACAAGTAAAAGAGATGTATTACAATTTAAATGAGAAAAATAATTTGATGAAAGAAGAATTTTCTAAAATTGATAAAATAGATAAAAAAGCATATGAAGCACTTATATTTAATCAAGAAAAAGAAGAAAAATTGAAAAATAAGATTCAAAATGAAAAAGATATGATAGAACAATTAAGAAATGAAAATTATTTCATAGGGAAAAAACTAAGCAAACTAGAAATTGATAAATTATATTATGAAAATGATAAAATAGAAAAAAGAATAAAAGATTTAAATTCAGAAAAAGAGAAAATAGAAACAAAATATAATGGAGAAAAAAGAAGAAAAGAACTTGCAAAAGCTCAAAACGAATATATCCAATATTCAGAAAATAAAGCACAAGTAGAACAGATAAAATTACAAATAAAAAATCTTAATTTAAATGAGGATGATGTCAAACAAAAATATGAGCAATATGGATATAATTATAAACTAAATCTTAAAGAGAAAATAGAACAAGTAGATAAAGAATATAAAGAAAAGCAAGAAATAAGAAATCAAAAGGAAACTGCTAGAAAGATTGCTAAAAAACAAGAAAATACTGCAAGAGATATTTTAAGTAATTTAAAAAGTAAAATAGAATCTCTAGAAGAAAAAAATTCAGAGAACCAAGAAAATATTGATATTTTAACGCAAGAAATTTCAGAAGAAGGAGATTTAAACGTTTTATTAAATGTCGAAGAAAGTATAAAAAATAGTAAAGAAAATTTAAATAAAATAAAACAAAATATAGAGCAAAATAGAGAAAAAATAGAAAACATAAAAAAAGAAAATATCAACAAAAAAATTGAATTAGAAAAAATAAAAGCAAACAAAGGATTATGGGAAGAAAAACTAAATTCAGCAAAAGAAAAAGTACAAAAATATGAAACAAGTAAAAATAGTCTAGAAAAATTAGTAAAGACATTTCAAACAGAGAATATCCAAAAGCTAGAAGAAAAATTAAAAGAAGAAGTAAAAATAGAAGAAAGAAACAAAAACATAAAACAAATAGAAAAACAAATGAAAACAAAAAAATTAGAACTAATCCAAAAATATAATATGGTAGTTCCAAATGAGGATATATTTGCTCTAAAACAAAAGTTAGAAGAAAAATGTAATTATGTTACAACAGGTATAGAAGAATTGAAAAAGATAGAAGAAAGCAAAAGAAAAGAAGCATTAGATAAAAATCCATTATTAATATATTCAATCTTTATAGATGATGAAAATTTTAGAAAAATGAAAAGTAAAGGGCTAGATATAGAACTAGAAAATCTAGTGCCAATTATAAGTATAGAAATGCTAAGAAAAGGAGCATCATATAACGAAAATGATATAATATTCCCAATACAAAAAAGTATTTATCAAAATATCGAAATAGAGAAAATAGAACAATATAAAGAAACTTTAAATAAAGAAATAAATTCACTAGAAGAAAAAATACAAAATTTCAATAAAAAGGAAGAAAACTTAAGAAAATATCTAGAAGAAATAAAAAGCTTTAAAGAAACTTATACAGAAGAAAAGGTGAAACTAATTTATAAAAACGAAACAGACATAGAAAATTATATCAAAACTAATGAAGAAAAAATAAAAGAAATATTAAAAAATATAGAAGATGGAAAAGAAGAAATAGATAAAATAGAAAAAACATTAATAAAGCAAAATAACGAATATGAGATATTAAATGAAAAAATAATCAAATTAGAAGAATTGAAAAATTTACAAGATGAAAATAAAAAATTAAAACAAAGTAAAGAATCTATAGAAAAAGATTATATTGCACAAAAAGAAATTTTACAAGAAAAAGAAGAAACAGTAGAAAAAATAGAGAATGACATAGAAGAAGTAAAAACTAAAATTATCGAACTTGGAACAATAAAAGAAAAGTATGAGAAAACTTATAAAGACTTACCTGAATTTAATAAAGTAGATTTAATAAGAGAAGAATTTGAAAGTTTAAAAAATCATTTTGAAGCATATGAAAAAAGAATGAGAAATTCAAATCAAGAATTAAACAATCTTCAAGACATGCTTAAAATTAGAACAGAAGTAATGGTAAAATGTGAAGAAACAATAAAAGACAATAATTGTACATTAGAATATTTTTCATCTAAGCAAGAAAAAATTTCGGAAGTACCAAATAGTATCTTACAAGAAATAAATGATAAAATTGAAGATATAGAACTAGCACTAAGTAAAGTTAAGCAAGAATTAAAACAAAATGAAGATGAAAAATTAAAATTAGAAGGAAAAGTAAATTTATTAAAAGAAAAATTAGAACAAGAAAAAAATGAAACTTATGTAGAAGAAGCCAGAATTAGAGAATACAGTTTAATAGAGAAAAAAATAGAAGAAAATAAAATCAAATTAAATATGAATGAAAAACAAATAAAAGAGGTAACTTCAAAAATTAAAGATGTTGAAAAAGAAGTAAACAGGTTAGACAAAGAATTTACAATGTTAGATAGTTTAGTTAAAGAAAATGAAATTGAAGAATTTGATGTAGATACTGCTAATCTTTTGGAAAATGAAATCTTTTCATATAAAAAGATTACAGAAGAAAGGAAAAAAATAAATAAAGTTATTAGTAAACTAACTACAGAATTTTCTGAATATATAAATTATATAAAAGAACAAGTAGATGGGTTTTATATAAAACAAGATGTGTTAGATAAAATTGAAAACTTAAAAATACCAACTAAATTAGCAGAAACTAATATTATCGGAAATGGAATTGCCATAATTATAGAAATGTTAGAAGAAAAAATTAGACATATAGAAGAGGCTTTAGAACTACTTGAAAGTTATCAGGATAATTTTATTACTAAATGTTTTGAAAGAGCAGAAACTATAGTAAGAGATTTAGAAAAATTACCAGGACTATCAAGAATAAAAATTGGAGGAAAAGATACAAATATTATCAAATTAGATTTATTTGAATATGAAAAAGAAGAAAAGCTAAGAAAAATGAAAGAATATATCTATAGTTTGGTAAAAGAAATGGAAGAAAATCCAGAAAAGATGAATAAAGAACAATTAAATGAAAGTTTATCTTCAAAAGCATTAGTTTCACAAATTGTAAATATGGATAAGGCAAGTGTCAAATTGTTTAAAATTGAAGATATACAAGAAAATTCATCTTATAAAAAATGGGAAGAGGATTTAGGTTCAGATGGACAAGTTAATGCAATTTATTTTATGTTTGCTGTATGTATAATCTCATATATTAGTATGCTAACTAGAAAAGATAGTACAAATAATTCTAAAAAAGTTATTATTGTAGATAATCCATTTGGAGCAACAAGTGCGGTATTTTTGTGGAATGTTATGTTTTCAATATTGAAAGAAAATAATGTACAACTAATTGCTCCAGGTCATAATATTAGTAAAGAACTTGTCTCTAGATTTGAGGTTAATTATGTATTGAAACAACAAAGTTATAATGGAAATAGAAAATCTGTTGTTGTAGATAAAGAACTTAGAACAGAAGAAAATATAGACAATATGAGTTTTGAAATTTTGCAAGGAGAACAACAAAGTATATTTTAAATAGTTGTTACAATTCATAGATTTAAATGTAAATATTAACAGATAGTTATTTTTCAATTATTAATTTGATATAGATTTAAGTTTCGGTTTTTTGCAAAAATAATTTTATTAAAATGATAGAATTGAT
>CAKNJL010000067.1 GCA_930982035.1 uncultured Clostridium sp. | reverse complement strand
ATTGATTTTTATATTATTTTAGAACTTTGAAATTTTTTTTCATGTCTTTATCCTGTCACAAACATAAAAAGTCTTGCTATTTAGATATAAATATAGTAAAATAAAAACATCAAGAAAAAGCACATTTCTTGGTGTGTCTATTAAAGGTGTTATTAAATCTAAAATATAAAAATAAAAATTAAAGATAAATGAAGGTATCGAAAGATAATCATTCATTTATAGAGATAGGAAGTGGTTGAAGTGAAGAAACTACCATATGGAATAAGTAATTATGAAGAATTAATAGAAGACGGATACTATTATGTAGACAAAACGCAATATATAGAAAAATTAGAAAATTTAGCAGAAAAAAGAATATTATTCTTACGACCAAGAAAATTTGGAAAAACTTTATTTACAAGTACATTAGAGAACTATTACGACAAACAAAAAGAAGAAAAATTTGAAAAACTATATGGAGAGACATATATAGGAAAAAATCCAACAAAACTAAAAAATAGCTATCATATATTAAAGTTTAATTTTTCAGGAATAGATACAGAAAATGAAGAAACAACAATAAAAGGCTTCAAAAAAGAAGTAGCATCATCTATAGAGGTATTTGTAAAAAAATATGGACTAGATTTTTATATCAATATAGATGATGAAGCAGAAAATATATTAGATAATCTAATAAAAGCATTTGGTGTACAAAGAGCAGAAGAAAAAATCTATGTAATAATAGATGAATATGACCATTTTGCAAACGAATTATTAGGATTTAATACAAACCAATTTAAAAATTTAGTATCAAAAAATGGAAAAGTAAGAAAATGGTATGAAATATTAAAAAAAGGAACAGAAAGTGTAGTAGATAGAATATTTATAACAGGAGTTGCTCCGATAACATTAGATAGTTTAACATCAGGATTTAATATAAGTTCAGATAAAACACAAGATGAAAGATTTAATGGAATGATGGGATTTACAGAACAAGAATTAAAAGAATTGATGAAGGTACAAAATATTAAGAATGACGAACAAGAAATATTGATACCTATTATGAGAGAAAACTACAATGGATATAAATTTTCATTACATGGAAAAGAAAAGATATATAATTCAAATATGTGCTTATATTTCTTGAATAGTTATACAGAACTAGGAAGAATTCCAGAACGATTAATTGATGTTAATATAGCAAGTGATTATACAAAATTAGGAAAAATGTTAGATTTATGCAAAGGAGAAGAAAGAGAGAAAGTAATAGAAAAAACAGTATCAGGAGAAGGAATAATAAGTGAAATAAGACAAAAATTCAATCCAGCAATGGAATTTACAGAGACAGATTTAGTATCAATGTTATATTATTTAGGATATTTGACAATAGCAGGAGAAGTATTTGAAAAGCCAGAGTTAAAGATACCAAATAAAGTAATGAAACAGCTATATTCAGAATATTTTTTAGAAATATTGAAAAAAGAAACAGACTTACAAGTAACAGAAGATGATTACAATGAAATGTTAAGAGAAATAGCCCTAGAAGGAAAAATAGACAAAATAATAGAGATGTTAGGAAAATACCTAAAAAATTTATCAAATAGAGATTATATAAAAATGGACGAGAAATATATAAAATTAATATTTTACTGTATAGCAATGAATCTAAAAATATTCAGACTAAAGTCAGAAATGGAAGTACAAAGAAAATATCCAGATATTTTACTAATTCCTAAAGACCCAAATAAAGGATATAAAGGAGTAATGATAGAGTTTAAATATCTAAAAAAAGGAGAAGAAAATAAATTACAAGAAAAGCAAAAACAAGCAAGAGAGCAGATAAAAGAATATAGGGAATTTGAGGAAATAAAGGAGTTAGAGAATATCTATAAATATACAGTAGTAGCGGTAAATGATGAGGTATATGTAGAGAAAATTGCATGAATGTGATTTTGGCAAAAAAAGAAAAAATTAATAATAAAAGTATATGAGAAAATCAGAGAGAATCCGCTAAAGGTCTTTTTTTAGGGCTTTAGCGGAAAATTTTCACATTAAATTGAGTTAAGGTTTGACAAATAGGCAAAACCAAGAAAATTAAGATTCTTAAAGCAACAGTTAACATTATTTGGAAAGTTCATAAATAGCTCTAGCATATACTCTACATGCAAATAGTAAATTATCGATAGATATAAATTCATCTGTTTGATGACACATATCTTTTTGACCAGGAAGATTTGCACCAAAAGATATACAATTATCAAAAGCTCTAGCATAAGTTGCTCCACCAATAGCAATTGGCTCCAAATAAGAGTTAGCTTCTTCGTTATAAATATCACAAAGAGTTTTTACTAGATAATTATCTTTAGGAATATACAAACTTTGTTTAAAATCAACTTTTTTATAGTTTATTTCTTTGTAATTAGATAAACATTTCATAAATGTATTTTCTATATTATCAATAGGAACACTAATAGGAATTCTCAAATTCAAACCAATTTTTAAAACATTATTATCAAGGTTTATATTTCCTACATTTAAAGTCAATATTCCAGATTCATCTTTACAATTAATTCCTAAACTTTCACCATTATATTCAGTATTTATATACTTTGTAAAAAAGTCAAATAATTCAATATTAATGTTATAAGTTTTAAATAAATCATCAAGAATAATAATTAATCTAGAAATAGCATTAATACCTAAATCAGGATGAGCAGAATGTGCACCAACTCCATAAGAGGTAAGCTTAATTTCCTCATTATTTAATTTATATACATCAATTTCAAAATCATATTTATCTAATATATTTTTAATAACTTTTATAAAATCATCCATAACTATATTAGAAGAAATTTCTAATACTGTGCTACAAATTTTTGGAACCACATTAATAGCATTGTTATTACAATCAAATTCTCGTATAGAAATATCATAGTCTGATTTAGTATAATTCATAGAAAAATATGGCGTAAGAATAGATTTTTCTGCATAAATACAAGGAAAATCTGCATCAGGACTAAAACCTATTGTAGGTGATTCCTCATGTTTTTTATAATAACTAATACATTTCCAATCATTTTCTTCATTTAATCCTAAAATTAATCTAATTCTTTTATGTACTTCACAATTATCTAAAACATATTTCATTGCATAAAGAGAGGCTATAACAGGTCCTTTATCATCAATTGCACCTCTACCATAAATTTTGTTATCAAATATAGTTGCAGAAAATGGTGGATAAGTCCAATTATCGCCACTAGGTACAACATCTAAATGCCCAATAATTCCTAACATTTCTTCACCTTCACCAAATTCTATATAGCCACAATAGCCATCAATATTTTTAGTTCTAAAACCAAGAGATTTACCTAAATTTAACATGTATTCTAAAGCTTTATTTGCGTTTTCACCAAAAGGCATTAATGGATTTTTTGATTCAGAATAAACACTTGGAATTTGTATTAATTCTTGTAATTTTTTTATCATTGTTTCTTTATTCTCTTTTATAAAATCTTCTATCATCTAATCAATCCTTTCTTTAATTAAATTTATTCTATTATACAATTAAATATACAATTTTTGAATATTAAATTAGGGTTTATAATAAAATTTTTTTAGATGTTAATTATAATAATGTCGAATTTTGCGGTGAAAAATGTGAATAAAAGTATTGCAATTTTATAAAAAATGTGTTTACATATATATAATTTAAAATATTTGTATAAATTTGGGTTCAAGATTATTTCGATTTAGAAACTAATGAAGTGAAAAATTTTAATGTCAAAGTTAAAAAATTAAGAATATTCATAGAAATTCAATATTAAAAAATTCTACAAGTACTCCAATCACATTTGAAATTTAATCAATATTAATATATATACATTCTATGAAATAGATTTGAGACCATGAATAGTAACATAAAAATGATAAAGAATGATTAAAACGGTTGAATAATTAAAAAAAGTTTAGTAAAATAAATAAGAAATAACAATCGGAAAACACAAATTAAGAAAAAAATAATAGTCATATCGCTTTTATTTGTTCGGAAAGGAATGTGATTAATATGAAAATAAATGATATAAAAGAATTAGAGAGCATGGCTAAAAAAGTCAGAAGAGGAATTATCGAAGCAGTATATAGTGGGCAATCTGGTCACCCAGGAGGTTCATTATCAGTAGCAGATATTTTAACGGTATTATATTTTAATCAATTAAATATAGATGAAAAAAATCCAAACTGGGAAAATAGAGATAGACTAGTATTATCAAAAGGTCATTGCTCACCAGCATTATATAGTTGTTTAGCAAATAGAGGATTTTTTCCAGTAGAAGATTTAAAAACTTTTAGAAATATAAACAGTTACTTGCAAGGGCATCCAGATATGAAAAAAATACCAGGAGTAGATATGACGACAGGTTCACTTGGACAAGGTTTATCAGCAGGAGTAGGTATGGCAATTGCAGGAAAAATGCACAAAAAAGATTATAGAGTATATTGCATTTTAGGAGATGGAGAAATAGAAGAAGGACAAATTTGGGAATCAGCAATGTCAGCAAAAAAATATAAATTAGATAATCTTTGTGTTGTAGTAGATAATAATAATTTGCAAATAGATGGAACAGTAGAAGAAGTTATGAGTCCATATCCAATTGATGAAAAGTTTAGAAGTTTTGGATTTGAAATTATAAAAATAGATGGTCATAATATACAAGAGATAATAGATGCTTTTGATGTAGCAAAAAATGTGAAAGATAAACCAGTATGTATTATTGCTAAAACAATAAAAGGAAAAGGTATATCATATATGGAAAATCAAGTTGGATGGCATGGAAAAGCACCAAATGAAGAACAATATAAAATGGCAATGGAAGAATTATCATAAAAAGGATTGTGAGATATTAATGGAACTAATAGGAGAAATTGAAGACGTAATTTATTATAATGAAACAAATAGCTATATGATAGCAGAATTTGATACAGAAGAAGAACAAACAACAATTGTTGGATATTTACCATTTATAGGAAAAGGAGATAGCCTAAAAGTAATAGGGAACTTTGTAGAACATAAAAAATATGGAAGACAATTTAAAGTAGATACATTTGAAAAATTGATGCCACAGACGGTTGGAGCATTAGAAAAATACCTAGCAAATGGAAATATAAAAGGAGTAGGGGAAGCATTAGCAAAAAGAATAGTAAATACATTTGGAGAGGACACAGTAAATATAATTAAAACAGAACCTCAAAAACTAGCACAAATACGTGGAATATCAGAAAGAAAAGCAATCGAAATAGCAGAAAGCTTTATAGAAAATTGGGAAGTATGGCAAATTGTTGGATTTCTAGAGAGGTTTGGAATAGGAGCAGAATTTGCAAAAAAAGTATATGAACTTTTGGGAATTAATGCAATTGAGCAGATAGAAGCAGATCCATATATATTAATAGATATAGCAAGAGGTGTAGATTTCAAACAAATAGATAAAATGGCATTAGATTTAGGAATCAGTTATGACAATGAAAAAAGAATAAGAAGTGGAATAAAATATGCATTAATAAGAGCAACATATAATGGACATTCATGTGTAATAAAAGAAAACTTAATACAATTTGTTATATCTCTATTAGATGTAACAACAGAAAATATAGAAGATGGATTAATTGAATTAAGAGCAAATGACGAAATAGTAATAGAAGAAAGAGATGACGGAACAGGAATATGGATTTACCTAGCAAACTTCTATTATACAGAACAAGAAATAGCATTAAGAATTAAAAGATTGCAAAATTCTTCAAATGCAAAAAAGATAAATAATATAGGAACAATATTGCAAAAAATAGAATTAGAATCAAAAATACAATTGTCAGACAAACAAAAAGAAGCTATAGAATTAGTAAATGAAAATAATGTGACAATTATAACAGGAGGACCAGGAACAGGAAAAACAACAATAATAAAAAGTATAATTGATATTTATGAACAAAAAGGATATAAACTAGTATTATGTGCGCCAACAGGGAGAGCAGCAAAAAAGATGACAGAAACAACAGGAAAAGAAGCATCAACATTGCATAGATTACTAGAAATAGGAAAAATAGATGAAAATAACTTTTATCAAACAAGTACAGAGTATGAAGGTGCTCCAATAGATGCAGACCTGATAATAGTAGACGAGTTATCAATGGTCGACATGTTTATCATGAGTTATTTGCTAAAATGTATATATAGAGGAACAAAATTAATACTAGTAGGAGATAGTGACCAATTATCATCAGTAGGACCTGGAAGTGTGTTAAAAGATTTAATTGCGTCCGAAAAAGTAGCAACAGTACATTTAGATAAAATCTTTCGACAAGCAGCAAAATCAAAAATTATACTAAATGCACATAGAGTAAATAATGGAGAACCATTCATAACAAAAAAAGATGAAGAATATACAGAAGAAACAAAAGAGGACTTTTTCTATATAAATGAATCATCACAAGAAAAAATATTAGAGCAAGTACTATCATTATGTACTGGAAGATTAAAAAACTATGGAGATTACGACTTTTTCCAAAGCATACAAGTATTAACGCCAACAAAGAAAGGAATGTTAGGTACAAGAGAACTAAACAAAGCATTACAAGAAAGACTAAATCCTAATATATATGGTTTACCAGAAAAAGCAAATATGGGAGCAATATATAGAGTAGGAGATAGAATAATGCAAGTAAAAAACAATTATGACATGGATTGGGAAAAAGAAACACAAACTATAAATTCAAAAGGAATAGTAGGAAAGTCAGAAACAAATGAAAATATAAATGAACAAAAAAGAAATATAGGATTGAAAGAAAAGAGTGTAGAAATAGGAAAAGGCGTATTTAATGGAGAAATAGGGACAATAACAGAAGTAAGCGAAAAAAATAAAATTGTAGAAATCAAATTTGACGATGAGAAAACAGCATATTATGATTATACAGAATTAGAACAAATAGAACATAGTTATGCGATAACAATACATAAAGCACAACGGAAGTGAATTTGATGTTGTAATAATGGTAATACCACCAACAGCACCAGTGTTATTAACGAGAAATCTTTTATATACAGGAATAACCAGAGCAAAAAAATTACTTATAATAATAGGAAGTGAAAAAGTAGTAAAGTTTATGATACAAAATGTAGATAGCAAAAAAAGAAACACAGGACTAGCATACAAAATGGGCCAGGTCTAAAAGTGTCTCTTTTTTTGTCGTTTTGTGTTGTATAATGATGAAATATGTTATATTTTGCGACAGATAGATGATATTTGTAATCATTTTATATTGAATAAGTAAAAATTATGTAGTAATATATACTGTAAAAAGGAGGAAAAATGCCAAGAATAGCAAGAAAGTTTATAGCAGGACAATATTTTCATATAATGTCACAAGGAATCAATAGAGAATATATCTTACAGTATGATAAAGAAAAAGAAAAGTATTTAGAATTAATGAATCAATATAGTATTAAATTTGAAATAAATTTAATTGCATATTGTATTATGAGTAATCATATACATATTCTAATAAAAGCAAAAAATGTGAACAATATTAGTGATTTTATGAGATTGGTAAATGGTAGTTATGCAACTTATTATAATAAAAAATATGATAGAGTTGGTTTTGTTTTTAGAAGTAGGTTTAGATCAAAAGTAATTATGTCTGAAAAAAGTTTATTTCGATGTATAAAATATATTCATATGAATCCTGTAAGTGCTAATATAGTACAAAATGAGGAAGAGTATAAATATTCTTCATATATAAATTTTAAAAATAATTTTGGTCTATATAGTCTAGAAAAATTAAATTATATGTTAAAATTAGATAAAGAATTTTTAAATCGAGATTTCCAAATAAATGATAAAGAAGAAACATATACAAAAGAAGTTTTAAATGCATACATAGAAAAGAAAAATTTAACTATAGAACAAATGAAAGGAGATGCCGATATACAAAAACAATTTTTTAAAGAAATAAAAAATCAAAAAATAGATAATAAAATAAATAAAAGTGAATTAGCAAAATTATTAGGAATAGCAAGATGTACAATATATAAGTATCTCAAAGAGAATACAATAAGTATCCTGGCCCCAACTGTATGCGGAATATGTGGCAAGATAAATTCAGATGGACTCTGTCCTAAATGTGCGAAAATATTAGAAAAATGTGCCAAATTTGAAATAATAAACAAAAATGCGTGTATGAATTTTGAAAATTTAATTTACATTTTTAAATATGAAGGTATTATAAGAAAATTAATTTTAGATTATAAGTTTAATGAAAAACCATATATCTATGAAAGTTTTGTGAATTTTATATTAAAAAATAAAAAAATATTTGAAATTTTAAAAAGTTATGATACAATAATTCCAGTTCCAATTAGTAGAAAAAGAATGAAAGAAAGAGGATATAATCAAAGTTTGTTGATTGCAAAAAAATTGAGTGAAGATTTAAATATAGAATTACAGACAAATTGTTTGATTAAAACTAAAAATATAGTAGAACAAAGCAAATTAAACAAAGAACAAAGAGAGAAAAATATACAAAATGTATATGAATTAAAAAATGAACAAATAATAAATAATAAAAAAATATTATTAATTGATGATATATATACAACAGGAAGTACTGTAAATGAATGCTCAAAAATGCTAAGAAAAGCACAACCTAGAAAAGTAGATGTGCTAGTATTAGCAAAAGATTAAGAATGAATCAAAAAAATAATGTATAAAAAACATATAAAAAGTAACTAAAACAAAACGAAATATATTCATAAAACAAACAAAAGAAAGGAATGGTGCAAAAATGGAAGATTTAATTGAGAGCATATTAGACTATATAAGATCAGACTATACTGACTATGCAATCATGATAAATGGTGAATGGGGTTCACGGAAAGACACATTTTTGGAATAACAAAATAAGAAAAAAGATAGAGTCAATGCAACTAAATGGAAGAAGATATACAACTATTTATATGTCTTTATATGGAATTTCCAATTTGGAAGACATCAGTAAAAAAATATTTATAGAAACAACACAATTAATGGATAAAAACTTGAGAAAATATATGGATGCAAATGAGCAAACCACAATACCTGAGTATGCAAAAACAGGTATAGATATGGCTAACTTTTTTGGTGTAACACAAAGTGGAGACAAATTAGATTATGCTGAGTTTTTTTCAACTGATGATAAAGTACTTTGTTTTGATGACTTAGAAAGAGCAAATGTAGATGTTATTGATATTTTAGGATATATTAATAATTTTGTTGAGCACGACCATATAAAAACAATAATCATTTGTAATGAAAAAGAATTGTCTACAAAATTAAAAAGTTCAAATTTAGAAATGAAAACATTTATTGCAACATATTTGTTAGACAAGCAAAATGAATTAAATGAATCAGATAAACCTATAGTTGAAAAGATACAACAAAAAATAGAAAATGTATTTGATAAGGCTAATGACTATGAAAGAATTAAAGAAAAATTGATAGGAGAAACTTTTGAATATGCTCCAAAATTTGATTATATTATAAATGGAATATTAATGAGATATGAAAGTAATCCAGATTTAATAAGATTTTTAAGAGAAAATACAAGACTTATAATTTCAACATTTGAAAGAAGTGGAACAAGAAATTTAAGAATTTTAAAACATGCTTTAGCTGATTTTAAAAAGATTTATGAAATGGTAAACAAGTCATATCCAAATACAAGTCATAGAGTAATTCAAACAATGTTGATATTTACTATAGCTATTTCATTTGAAATAAAAGCAGGAAAAGTAACAAAAGACAAATTTGTAAACATAAAAGACAACGAAGAATACAAATCAATATTAGTATCATCTAGAATTTTAATGGATAATAGACAATTTTATATAAAAGAATTTGATAGTAATTATTATTATAATTTTAAAGCAGAATATAGATTTTTCAAATTTATAGAATATTATGTAAGAACTAGAATTTTTGACATGAGAATATTCAAAGAAAATATGGAAACAATAAGGAATACAGTAGATACAGAAAATTTACCAGGATACAAAAGACTTCTTACAGAAGAATATTGGAAAATATCTGATGATGAATTTGGAAAAGTAATAGAAAATATAATTGATGATGTAAAACAGGGAAATTTAAGATTAATAGATAATGTAAAAATATATGCATATTTCAGTTATTTTGTAAAGAAAAATTTAATTGATTATGATATAAAAACAATAAAAAGTATATTTTTCAATGGAATGAATTTATCATCATTAAAATCTGAATATTGTGATAATGTAGATGAAGAATTAGGAAAAATAGCTATTGATGAAGTGGCAGAAGATATGGATGATATTTTAAAACATTTCAATGATTTAAATGGTCAATTACATGATAAAATGTATAAAGAAAAAGCAGAAGAAATATTTAAATGTATTCCAATGAAAATGGAACTATTCTATGAAAAATTTGATAGAGAATGTATGACTGTACCAATATTCAAATATTATGACCCATATCAAATGTTCCAAAGAATTTCATGTGCAAGTAATGAGGATATAGTACTAATAAAAGAAAAACTAGTTAATAGAGCAGATAAATATCCAAAACAAATAGAACCAGAAATTAAAAATATTAAACAATTAAAACAAATTATAGACAACTACTTAAATGGAAAAGATCCATCTATTAAAATTGTTATGCTTAAAGAATTTTCAAAAGATTTAGGATATATAATAGATAAATATAAACCAACACTATTTCCTAAAAAGGAAGAGAAGATAGAAGAGTAAGATGATTTTGAGGATGGAGAGAAAGTGTCAATGGGTGTCAATAGGGACGGAGATTTTGTCAATGGGGACGGAGATTTT
>CAKNJL010000066.1 GCA_930982035.1 uncultured Clostridium sp. | reverse complement strand
TTTTTCTGTGCACCTATATTTTTTACTTTATAGGAAATGCAATTTCCTATAAAGTGAAAAAGACATTTGAGACTAATCTCAAATGTCCCTGTTTATCATATGTTACAATGTTCTATAATTATTTTTATCTGCTCTATCATCTAATTTTCTGTCATATTGCTCATTTTTATAAAACCAGTCTGTTTTTTTGTCTGTTGGGTGTGCTTTTCTTCCCTTATCTGCTAATAAATCTAATAATACTGAAATTGGAAGTATTATTCCTATAAAAGATATTATTAATCCCAAATAACTTGAAGCTGATAATTGTGATGCATCTTCTATTAAAAGACTTACTTTTGACACAACATCTGTTCCAAAATACATTCCATATGCTAATAAATATATTAATGCTCCTGTCATTTTTCTTTTTACAATCAATACTACACATAATAGTACTACAAACAATAGTATAATTTCCATTGTTTCATTAAATGGTTGTACAACAAAATCTTGCCCCATTTGTGCCATTAATGCTACTATTATTCTGAACACCCAAAACATTATTACAAAACAGGCTAATAGCCATGTAGAGAAATTTTTCATTTGTATTTCCTCCCCTATTTTTATTAAAAATCCTCATAAAGGCGAATATATTTATTCGCCTTACAAAAATTAGTCTACAAAATCAAAATCATCTTTAAATCTTTCTTTAAAAATTTCAAATACTTCATTTAAAACGTCTTCATCTTCTACACTTACATATGATTCTTCATCTGAATCTTCATCTGTATCTTCTACTTTTAGTATTACTACTTCTCCTTCTTCCTCTTCTTCACCATCTTCAACTACTGGTAATAATACTACATATTCTTCATTATTTAATTCTATTAAATCTAAAAATTCAAATCTTACTTCATTTCCATCCTCATCATTTAATATTACTATGTTATCTAAATCTTCTCCTCCATAATTTTCGTCCATAATTTTCTCCTTTCTTATTTTTTTATTTTTTATTAAAAACTGAACATTAATAACGTATTAAAATAATTCCAAAGTGCCCAAGTTAAAGTCTGTCCCTTTTAAACATTTTTTGTCCATTTTGACACGTCCCCAACATTCAAATTTTATTCAAATATGTTTCTAAAATATATTCTGCAGATATAGTATCAACTATATTTCTTTTTTTATGCTTGTTTACTTCTAAAAGATTCATTGTTTTATGTGCTGAAACTGTTGTTAGTCTTTCATCTACAACTTCTATCTTTATTTTATTATATTTGCATTTTAGCTTATGTACAAATTTTTTTGTTATTTCTGCTCTTTGTGACATAGTTCCATCCATATTTAATGGCAGTCCTACAACAATTGTGTCAACTTCATACTTGTCCAATATTTCATCAAGTCTTTTTAACACAATTTTGTCAGAATTGTTTCTTTGTATTGTTTCTAGCCCTTGTACTGTTATATTTAAAGCATCAGTTATTGCTATACCTACTCTTGCATCTCCATAATCTATTCCTAATATTCTCATATTAGTCCTCTTCTTCTAATCCAATATATTTTTTTACCATTTTTTCTAATAGTTCGTCTCTTTCAATTGTTCTTATCTTATTTCTTGCATCATTGTGGCTTGTTATATACGTAGGATCTCCTGATAAAATATATCCTACAATTTGATTTATTGGATTATATCCTTTTTCTATTAATGCTTGATATACTTCTTTTAATATTTCTTGACATTTTACGTTTTCTTCTCTTTCTACCTTAAAATTCATTGTTTTGTCAAATTCCATTCAATTACCTCCTTTTTAATATTATTTCCTATTAAATAGTAATTTTATGCCTTCACAATTATGTATCAAAACCTTTGATTTCGCTAGTGCACACTAAAAATTATATTTTATTTTGCTCTATTACAAATTATATATTTGTTATATCACTTTCATTTTTATCTGCATGATCTAAATATTCTTCTAATTTTTTAAGAACTTCTTCTAATCCTGTTCCCTTATAATATGAAGATAATACTACATTTATTCTTGGTGTAGCCACTTGTTCTGCCATATTCATATTTGTTTTTTGTGGCGTTTGTGTTGTATATATTTCTTCTTCGTCTGGTAATGATATTTTCATTTGTTCAATATGTTCTTTTATATCATTTATATATGATGCCACACCTTCTATGTCTACTCCTGAAAAAGCTATAACAAATTTAGGTCCCATATATCTAACAAAAACATATTCTTCTGAAATATTGTCTTGAACATATCTACTAATTTGTTTTATTACTTCATTTCCTAGTTCTCTACAATATCTTTTATTTATTTCTTCTATATTGATAATTTTAAACATACACATTGTTGATATTGTATATTGGTCTATTATTCTTTTTCCTTCTCCATATAAATATTCTTCTGAATGTAATCCTGTAAATAAATCTGTTCTTACTATTGATTCTAGTGTTTTTTGGTGTACTACTGTTTTTAATACTGATACTATATTATCTTTTATAACTTCTAATATTGTTATATCTACATTATCAAAATCATGTGGAGTTCCACTTTCTATTATCCAATACCCAATATATACATTATCTATATATAACGGAAAAAATATAGCTGATTTTGCTCTTCCAAATTCCATTTTTTGATATGGCAATCTTTCATTTTGATTATTTACAGTAACATATTTAGGAGTAGCTGTTTGTATACTGTCTTTGAACATGTCTACATCTTGTAAAGCTTTTAGTGAATCCCAATGTCTTTGTTCTACATTAGATGCTTTTATTTCATACTCTGCCCCATTAAACACTACAATAGTTGAATATTTTATTTCATATTTTTCTATTAATATATTGTTTATCTTTTTTATTTTGTCATCTACTGAAGATGTTTCACCTATTGCGTTCATAAAGTCTTGCACAACTTGTAGGTTAGTAATTTTTTGATTAATATTTTTGAATTTTTTTATTTTTTTATTAATATTTATATTATAGATGACTAGTATAATTACGATAATTACTAATACTACAGCAACTCCTATTATCACGTTAATTCCTCCTACTTAAAAATTTTTCTTCATTTGATTTAGTGTATCATTCATACTTGGAGAAAAAGTTCCCATTTGACTATTATTACTTCCTCCAACTGTTGGCGGTTTATATGTTCCTTGTCCTGAAACTAATGGATATATCATATTTCCCAATGCTTTCAATATTTGCATAAATGTTTTTGAATATCCTTTTAAGTTTATATCACAATTTATAATACCTTCCAAATATTTTATATATATTTCTTCTTCAAATGGTATTGTTATATATTTTATCATATTCCTGTCAAATAACTCTGTCATAAATGACATGGCTGGGTCATTATAAAATGCCATTCCACCTATAATTGTTTTTTCATTTATTCCTCTTATTTTAATAAATTTATTTAATATTACTTTTAGCTTTTCTTCTTCTAATACATTTTTTGCTTTTAGTTCTCTTAAAAATGCTGTAAGAGGTTGTATTGTAAGTATATCTAATGATTGTACTAGATAAGTTTCTAACGATTGCTTAAAATACCCTATTGGTGTATTAAAATCACAATCAATTAAAATAAGTGAATAATTTTTTACTAAAGTTTCTAATATTTCATCAACTCTATTTATTGAATCTCTTTCATCTGGTAATGATGTAAATACTGTTAAATTTTTATTTACCTGAATTCCATTTGCTACCCCTTGTGAAAGTTGTTCTATACTATTTGCTGCTATATTTCTTAAAGTCTCTTCATTTTTTGTATATATATAATATGAATTTCTATTCATTGTTGTATCTAATATTGCTACATTTATTCCCATTGATGATAATAGTTCAGCAACATTATTTACTATAAATGATGTTCCATTCTTACTTGTCCCTACAAATGTTACTATTTTTTTATCAGATGTTAGAAGTGATGATATATCTATTGTTTGAACATAATCATTATTAGTTCTAGTCATATTCATAGAATTTGCTACTGAATAATTATTATAAACATTTGTATTATAATCATCATCTGTTTGTCTATCATATTGATTATAAGTATTTACTGATGAGTTATTATACATATTTACTTGTCCTTGTAAATTACTATTTTGTCCCATCATATTATTTTCTTGATGTGATGTCATTTCTTCAAATCCTGGTAACATTGTATTATCATCATTTTCTTCTTCAAATCCAGGCAACATGATATCATCATTATTATTTTCTTCTTCAAATCCTGGTAATATAACATCATTATTATCATTCTCTTCGTTAATACCTGGTAAAAAGTTTTCTTCAACATTCTTATTTTGATTAACTTGATTTGAAGTGTTTATATTGAAATCATCTTGAGTTGGTGTTGCATTTTCTGTTTCTTCTATTCCTGGTAAAATTGTATTTTCTTCCTTTGTTTCTTGAATAGGATTTTTCCTTGGTCTTCCTCTTCCTCTTTTTACTGGTTGCTCAGTTACTTGCTCTTGAACAGGATTTTTTCTTGGTCTTCCTCTTCCTCTTTTTACCGGTTGTTTAACTTGTTGTATAGTTTGTACATTTTCTTTCATATCTGGAACACTATCTACCTTTCCTAAATTGTTTTCCTCTTCAAAATTGCTCATTGTATTTTTTACATTATTCATGTTTGCTAAATCATTTGTTGTATTTGTAATATTATTAGTTGTATTTACACTATTATTTAAACTATCAGCTACATTTCCTGAACTGCTAATATTTGTTGGATTAGAATTTTGAGTTACTCCTGAAGTTACTTCCATATTGTTATTAACAAATTGTCTTTGTGCCATTTGTCCTGATTGTGTCGATTTAACTTTTGACATTTTTCTTGTTCCTGTCATATTTACAGAAGATGGTATTACAACTGGTTTTGTCATTGTTATTGTTTTATTTTTTGGTTTTAATAATTTTTCACTAGTTCCTGACTCTTCTTTTTTCTTACTTTGCCTTAGATTATCTGAAACTTTGTTATTAAATGACATAATTTTTTGATATTTTGGTGATCTTTCTTCTAATACTGCTCTTACATTTAATGGCAAAAATTTTGTTATAATTCTTAACTGTGTATCATTATATTGTGCTGCTATATTATTAAAACTTTCTATATATCTATCTTCATCTTTTCCTAGACTTTTATAATGTGCTAGAATATTTTGAATTTCCATTTCACTTACATCATTTTCATTTTCTGCTTGGTAAGTTACTTCTTCTGCATCTATTTTATAATAACTTTTAGCTTCTTTTTTTAGTCGTGGTTTGTGAATCAATCTACAAACTTCATCTACAGTTCTATCATTTCCTAATATAGCATTATAAATCCCAATACCAAATAATTTCACCAACATTTGCTCTGATTTATTTCTTCTGTCTGCACAGATTAAAATTATTGGGATGTCACTTCCTCTTAAATTAGATGCCTCATCACTTATACTATCTAATTTATCAAATATGAATTTATCTATTTGATCATATTGAGTATGTGAAAAAGCTTCCAAATCCTCACTTATTACTATTCTATCATATGATTTATCTTTTTGTATTTCTTTTAATATTGCATTAAAGTAATATACATTTTTGTGTGAAATTATTTCTTTATATTCTTTTTGATATTTTTTTATAATTGCTTGAGAAATTTCTTCATTACTTACAGCAAATAAAACTTTCATTTGTTACCCCCTTCCAAATTTTACAAACACTGCAAACGCAAGTGGTAATATTTGGCAAATTATTAATAGTGTTACAAATGTTACTATTAATCCCATACCTTTTTCTAATGTATCTAATTTTCTTATACCTATTACATATTGGTGAATTGCCCCTATTGCAATCCCTAAGAAACATAATGGTATACTATATATTCTTACTAAATTTAATATATATGCTACAACTCCATAAGCATCTGAACCATATTTTTCCTTATAATCTTCTAATGAATTAGCATTTTTTTCTTTTATTTCTACTAATTTGCTTTCTGTTTCTTCATCAATTGCTTGTTCTACTGCATACACTTTATTGGTACAAATTAATGCTACAAATATAATTACTATCAATGAAATAATAGTTATTACTTTTTTCATTACTTTATTGCCCCTTTCTTACCTATCAAAAACATTTTGGCAAAATAATCCTTATTTTGTTTACCTATATATAATACAATAACTTTAAGAAAATAGCAAGAATTTTTTTACAATTTATTATACAAATATTGCATATGCTTATAAACACTGCTAGCCCAATTTTTGTCTGTAGCATATTTTGTATTAACTCCTGTTAATGTAGCTCCATTATAATATGAACCTGTTGCTGTTTCTCCATCATATATACTTGTACCTTTTGGATTTAAATAATATTTAACAAATACTCTTGCTAACAAATCTATGCTTTCTGAATAATCTGAAAAATTATAGGCACTATTATATGGATTGGAGTCATATGCACCATATCCAAATAAATTTTTCTTTTCTAAAGAAATTTTTGATGTTCCCCATCCACTTTCATGTATTCCAACTCCTGCAACAAATATTCCATTTATATTATATTGTTTCTCTATGTAATAAAAATATTCTGCATTATCAGCAAATATATTATTTTTATCTTTAGAATCACTTAACACTTTTTTAAATTGTTCTAATGATAATCCACTTGGTTTATTTAATGCCATATTAAAACTCAAAGAACTTTTTAATTCACTTGCAGATTTTGTAGTTGTTGTATCTATACTTGTAGTTCCTTGTCCAGTTGTTGTTTCTTCCTCTTCTACTTTTTGATTAGGATTTAAATATGTAGTACATTCTGCTTTTACATATCCTCTTGCACTTCCACTTTCTATTTTATACCATTCACCATTTATTTCTTTTAATATAAGTTCATCATTTTTAGAAAGTGTTGCAACCTTTTGTGAATTTTCATCTGGTTCTACCATTACAGATAATCTATCAGAAGTAACATATAATGTATCTCCTACTTTTACTTTATAACTACTTGTCCCGGAACCTCCACCAATTTCTACTATTTTGTTAATAGAAGCTTTTGTTATTTTTTGGCTTACTTGTTCTTCATTCACTAATTCTTGGTCTTTATATGTTTTTTTAACAGTTACTTCTTGTGTACCTTCTCTTCCTTCTTGTACTACTTGAATCATACCTTTAGGAATATCATTATTCGTTCTATATTTTGTAATATATTCTAATACTTCTTCTTTTACCTCATATTCTTCTCTTTGCCCATCATTCGTATTTTGCGAAATGATTTCATCTAAATTCACTTTTTCTGCATTACTTATTTTTATCTCTTCTGTATTATCTTTTTCTTCTGTTGCATATACCTCTTTTGAAAAATACAAATTATAAAAAATAAATGAATATACTATGAATAAAATTAGTATTAATAAATATATTATATTTTTAATCGTTATTGGAATTTTTACATTTTTTTTCTTTTTTTCTTTTGATTTCATATTATCACCTATCATAATTTTAACCTTTGTGTAACTTTTTGTCAATTTAAATTTTTGGAAAATTTCTATTAATTTTTTTACTTGATTTTATCACTTTTTTATAATATTATATTAATAAGTTTTTATAATTAAGAGTAAAATGAAAGCTTTGCTAAAGCCAGTGAGTGATATATATAATATTTTTTAAGTTTTCTTTAGTTACTTATTTTGAGAAAGGATTGAAATTTCATATGAAAAAAGCAAAAATTATTTTAACAGTTATCACTGTTATTTTATTTGTAATTGTTATTATACTTGGATATTTTGTATTTAGAAAATATGTTTTAAAGAAAAATTTTGAAGATGACATTTTAGATTTTGCAAATAAAAATGAGTCAACTATTTTTACTGTTGATAACATCACCTTATTTAGTAGTGCTGATGCTGGGTACAAAACAAACACAACTAACAGCTTTACAATACAAAATCTTTATCAATATACAGATATTGCTTTATTTATAAAGAACACATCTGATGAAAACACTTTAGAAAACACGTTAAAAAAAGTAACTATTAATAATATAAACTTTTCAACTACTCCAAATTTAGGTGAGCCTAAATTATATTTTAAAAGTTTAAACGATTTTGCTAAAAGTACTATTACAGAAGATAATTTGATTACAGATTCGTTTGAATTCAATATATCTTCTAGTGATACTGCAGATTTAAGTACTCCAACATTGTATAATAACTTAGCAAATCCTTTAACTTTTAGCTATGTTAATAGTAATATAAAATCAGATTATACAATAACAGATGTATCTTCACCTATTACGTATGATGGGTCATTATTAAAAAAATGTAACATAAATTTAGAAGATATTGCTTGTACATTATCTTTTGATATTTATATAACTAATAATTTAGACCAAAACTTTAAAACAACTGTATCTATTAATATTCCTCTTTCTACTGAAGATAAATCAATATATGATGGTAGTTTAACATTAAAAAATGATACCACTTATACTTTTTACAGATATAATTAGAAAATTAGTTGATATCATTTACAGCTTATAAAATAATATTAATACGAATGTATATATATTAATATTTTATGAAAGGATGATTTCTAATGAAAAATACTTTAAATATCGCAGAACAATTAAAATTAAAATATCATAAAACAAAAGAAGTTACTAATTTTAAAGATATGTTATACAACTCTGCCGAAACTTTTAAATCTAGAACTGCTTTTAAATTAAAAGATGAAAATGGAAAAATCGTTTCTATCACTTATGAAGAATTTAAAAATGATGTTGTATATTTAGGTACAGATTTAATAAAACGTGGATTTTTAAATAAAAAAATTGCTGTAATAGGAAAAAATAGTTACAAATGGTGTGTATCTTATTTGGCTGCATCTATTGTTGGTATTGTTGTTCCTATAGACAAAGAATTACATTCTGATGATGTTATCAATTTTATGAATGTTTCAGAAACAGTTTGTATTTTAGGTGACTCAAAAAATCTTTCTTCTGTAATTGATAATATTGATAAACTAAATCATAAAGAAACTGTATTTATATCTTTTGATAAAATAGATATTTCCGTATTTGATAATAGTGAAAAAAATGATTCTAATATTTTTAATAGAGCTGATATAAAAATTTCTGACAATATTTTGTATTTTGATAATATAAGAATCATCGGCAAAGATTCTTATATAAATGGATTTCATGATTTTGACAATATTAAAATAAATCCAGATGAATTACGTATCTTATTATTCACCTCTGGTACCACAGGAAATGCAAAAGGTGTTTGCCTTTCACAAAGAAATATATGTTCTAATATTCTTTCCACTTATGGAATTGTAAAAGTAAAAAGAAGTGATTTATTCTTTTCTGTATTACCTTTACACCATACATATGAATGTACATTAGGCTTTTTATTGCCGATCTATAGTGGTGCTAGTATTGTTCATTGTGAAGGATTAAGATATATTGCAAAAAATATGGCAGAATTTCATCCTTCTGTAATACTTTGTGTTCCATTACTTTTAGAAAAACTACATAAAAATATCGTTAGAAATATGAATAAATCTTTACCAGAAAAATATAGAAAACAAAATCAGGATGAAAATCCATTTGATAATCTTCCTTTAATTATGAAAAAAATTGTAAAAACAAAAATAAAAAATACTCTTGGTGGAAGATTAAGAGTATTTATTGTAGGTGCCGCTAGTGCCAATCCAGCAATTTTGTCTGATTTTAGGAAATTAAAATTAAATACTTTGCAAGGATATGGATTAACTGAATGTTCTCCTCTTGTTGCAGGAAATACAGACTTCTTCCAAAAAGATGATTCAGCAGGTCTTCCTATTCCTAATGTTGAATATAAAATTGATTCTCCAAATAGTGATGGTATAGGAGAAATTATTGTAAAAGGTCCTAATGTAATGCTAGGATATTATAATAATCCGGAAGCTACCGCAAAAGCAATAAAAGATGGCTGGTTCCATACTGGTGATTTGGGAAAAATTGATGAGAATGGATATTTATATATAACAGGTAGATGTAAAAGTGTTATCATAACAAAAAATGGTAAAAATATTTATCCTGAAGAAGTTGAATATTATTTAAATGATAATCCTTTAATTTCAGAAGCATTAGTACAAGGTATTCAAGATGATGATACAGATGAAACATATGTAAAAGCTCAAATATATCCAAATTTAGAGGCAATTTCTGAATACTTAAAAAGCAGTGTTCCTACAAAACAAGAAATTAAAAAAATTATTTCCGATGTTGTATCTAATGTAAATAGTAAATTGCCAAATTATAAACATATTAAAGGATTTATTATTAGAGATAAAGAATTTGAAAAAACTACTACTCAAAAAGTAAAAAGATATGGTGAAAATATGAAATATGAAAAAAAGGGGGAGGATTAACAACATCCTCCTCTGTTACCTCCGCAACAACAGCATATTAATAATATAAGGATTATAATCCAGCAACAATCATCACCAAATCCGAATCCTCCACATCCTCTGTTCTCTGGCATAGTCTAGACCTCCTTCCGTTAAAAGAAATATGTTTTCTCTTTCCTTCTTCTGTATGATATATAATATGTATAAACTAAATTTGTGTTACTGTTATGAGATTTATTTTTAATTTTTTTAATCTCTAAAATTATACTATTTGCAATACTTATAGAACTTCGTACAAAATTTTTTTAATTTTTTTCAAAAAACCTATTGACAACTTATAAAAAATTTTGTATACTAGATTTCGTCGAAAGGACATGGTCGCTTAGCTCAGCTGGGAGAGCATCTGCCTTACAAGCAGGGGGTCACAGGTTCGAGCCCTGTAGCGACCACCATGTTTTTACGGCCCGGTAGTTCAGTTGGTTAGAACGCTAGCCTGTCACGCTAGAGGTCGACGG
>CAKNJL010000065.1 GCA_930982035.1 uncultured Clostridium sp. | reverse complement strand
AGGATAAACTAAATGGAATATTAATGGATATGGATTTTAAAAGAATTTCTGAAAAATTTATATTAGAAAGAGAAAAGATAATTAATGAAAAAAGTAAATTAACGGATAGATTACAAGAAATTCAAGGTTATCAATCAACAAACAATAAAAGCGATGAAAAGCAAATGAATAAAATAATTAATGAATTTCTAGAAATGAAGGAAATAAGTAAATCTTGTTTATTTAGACTTATTGATAAAATAGAAATAGATAAAGATAAAAATGTATTTATAACATTTAATTTTGCTCCACTAAATACAATAAATGAAAATATAGATGAATTTATTGAAATAGAAGAAATTTTGAATAAAGATAACTCTATTGAACTGAATGCAATATAAAAGATTATAAAAGTGTAGAAAATACTACATTATTTTTTGAAAACTAAGAAGTGGAAGTTAATAAAACTTTCACCTGTGGATTTAAAAATATACCAACCACAAAGAAAACTTAATAAAATGCAGTAATCATCTATATTACAGAGTATTTCAAATTAGTTGAAGTATTCTGTATTTTTTATTGTAAAAATATAAGGTAATCTACTAGTCAGCCAACAATAATAAATGATATTACTGCTAGAATTGGAGTGGTATATGAAGGAAAATAAAGAATCAATAGGGTATTATTCAGTAATTCCCGCAACAGTTTTATATAATAAAGAATTAAA
The DNA here is from genome assembly GCA_930982035.1 of uncultured Clostridium sp. GTDB lineage: Bacteria > Bacillota > Clostridia > TANB77 > CAG-508 > CAG-269. Next base: position 10,249 of record CAKNJL010000065.1, on the reverse strand, counting down.
AGCAAATGAAAAATTACTATATGCAATAATAACATCTCTTACTTGTAAAGAAGGCTATTGTTTTGCATCTAATAAATATTTAGCTGAGAAATTAGATGTAAATCCTAAAACAGTTTCAAGTTGGATTTCAGATCTAAGAGATAAAGGATTTATAAATCTTGAACTAATAAGAAATGAAAATAATCAAATAATTCAAAGAAAAATTTATATAAATGATGTACCGAATCCATTAAATAATGGATACCTGTATGAATCAAAAAATGGACAGGCTATTCATTAAAAAGTGGAAGATAATAATGTAAAAAATAATATTAGAAATAATAATAAAGTAAATAGAAAAATTATTTCTAATTATACAAATCAAAGAGAATATTCAGAAGAATTTTTAAATAGTTTATATGCAAATTCTAATATGTAAAGTAAAATTATTTATTATAAAATTAGAGATTAAGCTTATAAAAAAGTAATAAAAAATTTCTCTCAGCGAGCTAAAAAGGTATTAGGAGATTTTCTCCTAAACAGCTAAAAGGGTGTCAAAACACCACGCTGGTGAATATTGGGCATTAAAAATGATCCAATATTCAGAGCAAATTTGTATATAGAAATTTGCTATTGATAGTATTGATATTTGATGATAAAATTGTAATGTAAAATAGTAAGTTATAGGAGAAAATTATGAATAAAAGAATAACAAGTATTGCTTTATTTGACCATGAAAGTTTAAATAAATTTGAAAAAATCACCAGTAGAATAAGTGAACATCTTTGTAAAGTTCCATACAGAGAAAATGATAGAGAAAAGTTGGATACATTGCCATATCATTTTACTTTTACAGTATGGAATATTGAAGATAAAGATAAGGCTATGGAAATAATTAAAAATTTAAAAATTGATGAAATTAAAATAAAAATAATAGGAGTAAATGTTAAGGAAAGTTTTAATAATAGTTGGAATTTATATTTTGAGATTGAAAGAAATAATGAGTTATATGAAGTACAAAAAGATATTTACAATTTGGCTAAAATAGAAAAATATAATCCGGATACTTTAATTCCTCATATTACAATACATTGTGATAGAGATTACAATAAGATAGTTAAAATCAAAGAAACAATTAACAAGAATTTTCTACCTTTTGAAGTTAAATTTAGCGAAATAGGACTATTTGAAATATATCCAGCAAAAAGATTATAAATAACATAAATTACAATTAATGGAGGTGAAACATGATAAAAATAGATAATTTTTATTTTGTTGTAGAAGACATACATAAATCAATTAACTTTTATACTAAATTATTTGAAAAAGAGCCTACGAATATTACTGAAGATAGATGGGCAGATTGGGAAAATGAGGATAACAAGGTGTATTTTGGTATAATTTCTATTAAAGCAACTGGAGATAGAAAAATCATAGGTAATAACGGAGTCTTAGGATTATATACTGATAATATAGATAAAGCATTTGATAAATGTAAAGAAATTGGTGCAAAAATTTTATATAAACCAGAAAAAATACCTAATAGTTTAGATAATTATACTTGTTTTGCAATTGAAGATTTAGATGGAAATAAAATAGAAATTTCATACTATGATAAGTAAAATATAAATTGTAATACACAATAGTAATTTATAGAGGAGATGATTTAAAGTGAAAAAAAGACCGATAACAACTTTATTTATGTTAGAATCTCTTGATGGTAAGATTAGCAGTGGTAATACTGATGAATTAGATGCTGACAAGGATTGGTGTAAAATTGATGGTGTAAAAGAGGGATTACACCAGTATTATGAAATAGAATCTACTACTGATTATTTTTCGTTAAATACTGGTAGAGTAATGGCTAAGATTGGTGTTAATGATAGAAAAGAATACCACAATAAAGTAGAAGTGAAATTCGTTATTATTGATAATAAACCACATTTGAATGAAAATGGAATAGATTATATATGCCATTGGGTAGAAAGTTTAATATTAGTTACAACAAATAAAAAACATATTGCATATTCTTTAATAGAGAAATATGATAATTTAGATATTTTATATTATGAGGAATTAGACTTAGCAAGATTATTAGAAGATTTATCTAGTAAATATAATGCTGAAAGATTAACAATTCAATCTGGTGGAAGTCTTAACGGACTATTTTTGCGAAATAATTTAATTGACTATGTAAATATAGTAATTGCTCCATTATTAGTTGGAGGTAAAGATGTATCTACTCTAATCGATGGAGAGGCAATTAGTCATTCAGAAGAATTAAATAAATTAAAAGCATTAGAACTTATTGAATGTAATCGATTAGATAATTCTTATGTTCAGTTAAAATACAAAGTGAAAAGATAAATTACAAGATATAATTTTAAAAATAGAAAATTATATCTTCTTTATTTTTATCTTATTCAGATAAAAAAATAATATGATTTTGAGAAAAAATCTCAAAAATGTTGATATTTTAAAAAAAATAACATATAATATAGTATTAGAGGAGGAAAATCAAAATGTTAATCAGATTTAGTTTTAAAAATTTTAAATCATTTAAAGATGAAAATGTACTAGATATGGAAGCTACATCATTAAAAGAGCATGAATATAATGTTGTAAAAACAAATCAAGTTAATCTTTTAAAAGTAGCAGCAATATATGGTGCTAATGCAAGTGGAAAAACTAATGTATTACAGGCTTTTGATTATATGAAAAAAAGAATATTAGTAAGTGATGATTCTAAAAAGAACTCTCCAATAGATGAAGATAATGTATATAGTTTTATGATAAATAATGAGCCGATTAGTTTAGAAGTCGAGATACTAGCCAAAAACAACAAAATATATAAATATGGTTTTGATGTATTGAAAGATAGTATAGTTTCAGAATGGCTATATATTAAAAAGATAAATAAATTTTATTCAATTTTTGAAAGAGAAAAAAATAATGTTATTATGAAATCAAATAATAAAATATCAGGACTAGCAAATATTGATGAAAGAACTTTATTTTTAAATATATATAGTAAAATAGACAAGGACAATGAAGATTTTAATAATGTTTATAATTGGTTTGTAAATGCAAATTATTTAGATTTAGGAAATCCAAGATTTGAGGATTTCATAAATACTAGAGTTTCATTAAAAATATTAAGTGATGAAAAATATAAAAAAGAATTGTTAAGATTTATTAAAACATTTGATTCTGGAATAGAAGGAATTAAAACTACACCAGATTCAATAGAAGAAGTACAAAACAACAATAGAGTAGTTAAAGTTGAACTAATCCATGGAGGGGAGAATAATGAATTAAAAGCATTACCACTAGAATTAGAATCAAATGGAACTAGAAAAATGTTTCATTTATTTGATTTCTTTATGGATGCATTAAGAAATGGAATGGTATTATTTATTGATGAGTTAGATGCAAAATTACATCCTTTATTAACAAGATATATTATTAATCTATTCCATAATAGTGAAACTAATATAGGCAATGGACAGTTAATATATTCTACTCATGATACAGTAAACTTAAATAAAGATACATTTAGAAGAGATGAAATATGGTTTACTGAAAAAAATAAAGATGGTGTGTCAGAATTATATGCTCTATCAGATTATATACTAGATGAAGAAGATGGAAATAATAAATCTGGTAAAAAAGTTAGAAATGATGCAACATATAACAAAGATTATTTAACTGGAAGATATGGTGCTATTCCAGTTCTAGAAGAATTTGAGATAAGCCATGAGAAATAATAATGTTTCTAGAAAAGATAGATTAAGAAGTAAAAGGCGAGCACCAGCCAATTACTTAATAGTATGTGAAGGCAAGAAAACAGAACCTAATTACTTTAACGGATTAAAGAAAAATATTAATGAGAAATATGGAAATAAAGTAGATGTTTTAATACCTAATATCGAAGTAAAAGGAACTGGAAGAAATACTACAGATTTAGTAAAATATACTCAAAAATATGTCAATTATTCAAGTAAAGTATATGGACAAGTATGGGTAGTATTTGATAAAGATGACTATAATGACGAGCAATTTAATAAAGCAATAGAAAATTGTGCTTATAATGCTTGTTGGTCAAATCCAAATTTTGAACTTTGGTTGTTAGCTCATTTAAAGAAAGTAAATAGATATATTTCTAAAGATAATATATTAGATGAGCTTAGCAAAGAATTTCAAAAAAATGGATTAGGAGAGTATAATAAAAATGATGCTGACATTTTTGAAAAGGTTACAAAAGATGGAAAAATACATAATGCAATAAAAAATTGCGAATATATGGAGAATTTTAATAAAGATGGACAAGCATCTGAAAGAAATCCCATGACAAAAGTCTATAAAATTGTTGATGAGTTAAAAGAATATTTAGAATAGTTTTACAAGAGAAAAGCAAAGTATGAGAGTAATTTAAAGTTACAGGATTATTTTGCTTTTTACAGTAAATTATAATTGGGGATAAAAATGTTTTAAATAAGAGAGAAAAGGAGTAATAATGAAAAAGAATACAAGTAAAATTGAAAATAAAGGTATAAGTGTTTTAAGAAATTTAATAGATAATATGGATTGCGTTACGCATTCTTTTGGAGAAAATAATACTGAAATTTCTTGGGATGGAGATATTAAATTGTACAAAAATCCTGATGTAGATGATAAAGGCAATTTATCGTCTATTATTAGAGTTCAAGTAAAAAGCAGAACTAAAAAAATACCTAGTGGTAATAGTATGAATTATTTTATTAATAAGAAAGATTTAAACAACTACTTAATAGAAAATGGAACAATGTATTTTGTTATTATTTTTAATAAAAATAATGAATTTAAAATATTTTATATAGATTTATTACCTTATAATTTACGAAAATTACTAAAAGAAGAAGTTAATGGAAAAAATGAAATTAAAGTCAAATTAAAATATATGCCAAATGATCCAATAATATTTGAGAAAATATTGCGAAATTTTGCTATTGATAAGAAACAACAAGAAAGAATAAGTGATAAAGTATTTGAGCAAGAAAATATGGCAATATCTGTAGATGGAAAGAGGTCAAAAATTCAATTTTATAATTGGGGATATAAAAAGGATAAAATTACTGCATTAATAGGAGAAGAAAAATATGTATATGAGTTAGATGAGAATGATAATATTATTAACATTGAACTTGTTACATTGGGTATGATAAAAGAGCCATTTAATATTCAGGTAAAAGACAAACTTGGAAATATATATTTTGATAAAGTAGACTGCATATATACAAAAGGTTCAGCAGTAATTAATATTGGTAAAAGTTTTAAAATGTATCAAAAAGAAAATAAATTTAATATTAAAATAAAAGGAACATTGAAAGAAAGAATAAATTCACTAAACTTCTTAATACAAATTGATAAATTTAAAGGATTTTATATAAATGAGGAATGGGTAAAACTTAATGGAGAATTGGATAATCCAGATATATTTAAATCTGAATTAGAAATATATACAAAGATATTAAATTTTATTAAAGCTCATCATATAGATAAAGACATAAATTTAGATAAATGGACATGGGATGAAATAAATAAATTTGTAATTTGGATAAGAGCGATAGATGAAGGAATCCCTATCAGAGTTGAAAATTTTAAAACATCAGTATTAGGATCTATAAAAATACAAGACATCCGTTTTTCTATTTTTGCTGAACGTAAAGAGGATGGAAAAATATTTGTTAAAAGTATATGGAATAGTGATATTAATGGCAAGTATTTGTTTATGAGAGGTAATCCTGATGATGTAGATAAATTTGAAACTACATATATATATGATTTCTTAAATAAGGAAGCATATTTATCTGAAGATATAAACTTTTTAGAAATGGAAAAATACTATAATGAAAATGAAATTAAAGAGAATGAAGAGACATTAATAAATATGCAAGCATTAGAAGCAATATTAGCTTATGATGAAAATAAAAACAAAAAGCTTCTTGAATATGCTAATTTTTTACTAGATAAAATCATAAATATAGAAAGTATGCATGAAATTGCTATAATCAATAAATGTCAAATAAAGAAAAGATTAGGAAAATTGACTTTAGATGATAAATTTGAATTAATGAAAATATTTGAAAAAAAGAAAGATAATCTAATTTACAGTATCTCAATTAATTTGTTGATTGACAAAAAAGAAGATGCAAAAAAAGAGTTGGAAAATTTAACTGAATATGAGAAAGAAGAATATTTAAAATATCCTATTTCTATATTTTTAAATTAAAATTGGTTAAATTAAAATTTTTTCATTAGGTCTTGACAAAATATGTAAATGCATATAGAATATGCAAAGAAAGTGTGATGACAGAGGCATTACACGGATAGATTAATTAATGAAAAGTGTTAGCAAAAAGTTGCTTAAGATAACACCTAATAGTGTGAAAACATTATTGGGTGTCTTTTTTATGCAAAAAATTATAAAAACAGCTTCGCTTTTACTATGAAAAGTGGGCTTATATATAGAAGCGATTAGAGTACATTGACAAACACACTTATTTTAAGTGTCATATCAAGCCATTTTCTTTAATATTCTGTATTAGATTATTTTAATTATAAACAATTTGGAGATGATGCGATTATGTGTAAAGATAATAAAATAACGAAATTTAAGCAAGTAGAATTTAATACATATTGTATATTTACAGAAGAAAAAAAGGATGTGAAAGAAACAATAGGATTAATTTTTAAAGATTATTTAGAAAATATAAAGAAAAAAACTAAGTAATTATTACATATTATTGCAAAATAATGTTGAACATATTACAATTTAATTGTAGATGATTACGGATAGGAGGTCAGATGCTAGATTTAAAGAGCCAGAACTTTAAAGTTGGAATGTATATAAGATTATCTAGAGAAGATGGCGACAAGCAAGAAAGCGAAAGTATCGGTAATCAAAGAAATATTTTGCAAAGATATGTAAAGGAGAACGATTTATGTTTTGTAAAAGAATATGTTGATGATGGAGTAAGTGGTACAACATTTGATAGACCTAGTTTTAATGAAATGTTACAAGATATTGAAAATAAAAATATCAATATGGTTATAACAAAAGATTTATCAAGACTAGGTAGGGATTATATTAAAACAGGATTTTACATAGAAGATTATTTCCCTAAAAACAATGTTAGATATGTAGCAATAACAGATGGGATAGATACATATTTAGACAGTACAAATAATGATATAACACCTTTTAAAGCAATTATGAATGACATGTATGCTAAAGATATTTCAAAGAAAATTAGAAGTGTTTATAAAGAAAAGCAAAAACGAGGCGAATATCTTTGTAGTACAACTGCTTATGGTTATAAAAAACATCCTAGTATAAAAAATAAATTAGTTGTAGATAGAAAAGTAAAAAGTATCGTAGAAAAAATTTTTGATATGTATTCAAATGGACATGGAAGTAGTGAGATTGCAAATTATTTAAACAATAACAAATATTTATCTCCATCAGGCTATAGAAAAACAGGTGTCGTTCAAGATGAAAACAAAACAGAATATAAATGGAATGAAGTAACATTATGCAATATGCTAAGAAATGAAGTATATATCGGAAATACAGTACAAAACAAAAAATCTGTTATATCATATAAGGTAAAGAAAATAAGAACTGTAGAAAAAGAGAATCAAATAAGAGTTAATAATACCCATGAAGCTATTATCGACAAAGATACATTCGAGAAAGTACAATGTATTCTAGAAAAAAGAGGAACAAACCCAAAACTTAAATATGACTATTTATTGCGAGGATTACTTTATTGTTATCATTGCAAAAGAAAATTACAAATAGTTTTAAAGAAAAACTCTGAAAAAAATTCAAAAGCACATCCATATATAACTTGTAGTGATGCAAAAGAAAGAGGATGCTATCCACTTAGCATGAATTATGAAAAATTTGAAAAATATATTATTAGGATTGTAAAAAAGATATGCAGAATATATGCAGATAAAGAAGTTTTTGAGAGAGTTTATGAAAAATATCAAAATAAAACTCTTGATATAAGAGAAGCTTATAGAAATAAGTTATCGCAAATTAATAAAGCTATAAATGAAATAAATAGTAACTTAGACAAGATGTATATGGATAAATTAAGAGGTGTTTTGCAAGAAGAAGATTATATTAGAGTTTCGCAAAAAATAAAATTTGAAAGAACAAAATTAAATGAACAAAAGAAAGAATTAGAACAAAAGTTAAGTCAAACAGAAGAAAAAGTAGATAATAAAAACAAAAGAAAAGAAGAAAAAGAATTAGATGAATTAATAGAAAAATTTTTGAAATTAGAAAGAATTGATAAAATTTATTTATATCGATTAATCAACAAAATAGAAATAGATAAAAACAAAAATATTTACATTTACTTTAATTTTTCAAAATTGAATTCTATTAATGAAAATCTAAATGGATTTATAAAAATAGAAGAATTTTTTAATAAAAAAACTTATAGAACTGGATAAAATTTTGAATAAATTATTGAAATTATTATAAAATAATGATAAAATAGTGATAATATAATTCGAGGAGGCGATTTGATATGATTAATATAAGACCAGTATCAGATTTAAGAAATAAATATCCTGAAATAGAGGAGTTAGTTTTAAAAGAAGATGAAGCAGTATATCTAACAAAAAATGGATATGGTTCAATGGTAGTAATGAGTTTAGAAAAATATTCAAAATTAATAAGTGATGCAGAATATAATGAGTATATTGAAAATGCATTAGATGAAGCTGAAAAAGAGCTAGATAACCCAAATACAAAATACTATACTCATGAGGAAATGATGAAAATGGCAAGGGAGGTAATTGATGGAAAAAAATAATTATAAAATTAGATATCTTCCTTCCTATATTGAAGATTTAATGGGTGTTTTAAATTACATTACATATAATTTGCAAAATCCTAAGGCGGCAGAAAGATTGCTTAATAAAATTAATGAAGCAATAAATAAACGAAGTTTAAGTCCACTAGGTTACGAAAAATATAATCGAGCTAGAAACAGTAAATATATATGGTATCGAATTTATATAGAAAATTATACTGTTTTTTATACAGTTATAGAAGATACTATGGAAATAGTACGTATATTAAGTAGCAAAAGAAATTTTGATAAATTAATTTAAAAGCAAAAATGCGAAGTTGTGTAATTTTAGTAATTATAAGACTTCGCAAAATGGTTGGTAGATTTTTAAATCTACACCATTGATATTAGCTTTCCAGCCAGAAGGAAAAGGAATATTAGGAAAACGACTACTAATTGTAACAGCATTTCGATAACTAGTAGAATTCTGATTTATGTAGCTATTCACTAGATCAACACCATCAGGATTTACCATAGGCATAATATAAATAGAATTACTATTAAAAAGATTTCTAACAGAATACCCATAAAGAGAGCCATCAGAAAGATATGCATCACAATAATTTTCTATAAACTTCATTAATAAAACCGATGTAATCCATTCATTAGCATGAATAGAACCAGAATAGAAAACTTTATTAGGACCATTTCCTAATTTTACAACATAAATAGGTTTTCCTAATACACTATTTCCAACAACTTGAATATTTAAAAAAGGATATACATGATTTAATAAAATCAAATTTTGTCTTAATAAATATGAATTATATAAGACATTTGTAGGAACAATATTCATTTTCATCACCTATCAATATGATATGAATTTTTCTAATATTTGTTAAAACAAAATTATATACTACTTTAATTACTTGTTGATAAAATCATAAAGATATTGTATAATAAATAAGTACATGGGGATGTACTTGGTTTCGACATATTACTAGAAGGATAGATAGCAAGTAGTGGATTCTCGTTGGCCACTTAAAAAAACGGGAAACTAAATATAAACGCAGAAAATAATAATGAGTATGCTTTAGCTGCCTAATTGCAGCTACGCTTTCCTAAATGTTCCTACGCATTTAGATAAAGTGTCATAATAGTAGGAAACAAAACTACTTTTGCTTTGGAAGTAGTGGGTATTTAAAAGCTATATCTAGTTCAAACCTGTTTATTGGTGTGAGTTAGACGAATGTAAAAAATAAACTAAACTTGTAGAAATCTATTTGGAAGGTATTATGGACAGGGGTTCGACTCCCCTCATCTCCACCAATGACGTATCTGTTCGAACTAATAGAACAGAGTTGATACAAAATCAATCAGAAAATAAAATCTGGTTGATTTTTTTGTTGTCTATAAAC
>CAKNJL010000064.1 GCA_930982035.1 uncultured Clostridium sp. | reverse complement strand
TCATGACCTGGCCCGTTTTGTTTTTCATGACTTGGACCGTTTTGTTTGATTGGTCCGATTTATCCCTATTTATATAATCTCTTTATATGTTGTATTGCTGTTTTTTCTAACCTTGAAACTTGTGCCTGTGATATTCCTATTTCTTCTGCTACTTCCATTTGTGTTCTTCCATCAAAAAACCTTTTATTTATAATCATTCTTTCTTTTTCATTTAATTTATCCATTGCTCCTTTTATTGTTATTTTTTCTGCCCACATTTCATCTGTGTTTTTATTGTCTTTTACTTGGTCCATTAAATATATATTTTCTGTTCCATTATTATATATAGGTTCCTGTAATGATAAAGGATCTTGAATTGCATCTAAACTAAATACAATATCTTCTTTTGTTACTTCTAATTCTTTGGCTATTTCTTCGACTTTAGGTTCTTTTCCATTTTCTTTTGTATATTTTTCTTTAAATTGTATTACTTTATATGCTAAATCTCTTATTGACCTACTTACTCTTATACTATTATTATCTCTTAAATATCTTTTAACTTCTCCAATTATCATTGGAACAGCATAAGTACTAAATTGTACATTTTGGCTTAAATCAAAATTATCTATTGCTTTTATTAATCCTACACACCCAACTTGAAATAAGTCATCAGCATTTTCTCCTCTTCCGTAAAATCTTTGTATTACACTTAATACTAATCTTAAATTTCCATTTATAAATTTATTTCTTGCTTCTTCATCTCCTGCTTTTATTTTTATAAAAAGTTCGTCTTTTTCTTCTTTACTTAATAATGGTAATTTTGATGTATTTACTCCACAGATTTCAACTTTATTTAGCAAAAAGAAAACCTCCTTTTATCATACTTAATATAAGTATTTCCTAAAAAGAGATTTCTATTCGTTTTATAAAATTCATTATTATAAAATTCAAGCAGAAAACAATTATTTAAGAACTAATTAATTGTTTTCTGCTTTAGGGTTTTTATCTACATCATATGAAAATAAGCAATCGTAGAAAATCTTGGTTGACTTACTTTCTCCACTCGGTATCCCCTAGCAATATATTCTTTTATCACGGAATACATTTGGTTTTGTATATCTTCTAAACTATACACTATTACCCGTTCTTCCCAACGTGTTCCTAGTTTTATACCTCCTTGTGCATAGACTAAATAGTCTACGGGATTATCGTTACAAGCCCATTTACTCTTTTTATATTCTTCTTCTAATCCCATCTCCCGTATTACTCTTTTTGCAAGATCAATATGTTTCTTTTCTTCGTTTTTGTTAAAAAACGTCCTTGTTTCTCCATTTCTTCTTACAATAAACCCTATTTTCATGTGTAATCCTCCTTTGAGATTTTTATTTATTACAATTATACTCAATTTTTGTATTTTTGTCAAAAGTATACATAATTTTTTGAATTATAATTTAATAGCATAATTTTTTTAATTCTAATTTTGAAAAATTAGTAAACAATCTTCTAACTTTAACCAATTTTACTTACAATATCTTTCTTCATCTTATTAATTATTTTTTTCTCAAGTCTTGAAATATAACTCTGTGAAATTCCGAAGTTCATCTGCCACTTCTTTTTGAGTTTTCTCTTTTCCAGTCTTAAATCCAAACCTCATTTCCATTATATTTTTTTCTCTATCATTTAATTTTAGTACAGCAGATCTAAGCAATGTCTTATCTACTTCATCTTCCAAATTTCTTGATGTAACATCTGGTTCTGTTCCTAAAATATCAGAAAGTAATAGCTCATTCCCATCTCCATCTTTATTTAATGGTTCATCAATGGAAACTTCTCCTTTTATTTTATTACTTTTTCTTAAATGCATTAATATTTCATTTTCTATACATCTCGAAGCATATGTGGCCAATTTTATTTTCTTTTCGTTATTGAATGTATTTACAGCTTTCATTAATCCTATTGTTCCTATTGATATCAAATCTTCTATCCCTATACCTGTATTTTCAAATTTTTTTGCTATATATACTACTAATCTCAGATTTCTTTCCACTAGTATTTGCCTTGCTTCTAAATTGTTTTCTTCTGATAATTTCTTTATATATATTTCCTCTTCTTCTGGAGGTAATGGTGGTGGAAGTGTTTGACTACCAGCTATGTAAAATATGGGTAAATATTCTATTTCATCTTTATCATTTAAATATTTAGCACAAATTGTATGTATACTATTTTTTACAAAATCTATAATTTTCAAATTTATCAACTCCTATCTTTTATTGCTTGACTTGGAATGGAACGTTGGGGACGTGCTAAATCGTTCCAAATTAGAACAATAGCGGTTTTTATAAACAGTTTACGTTTTTATTGTATAGGAAACAATATGAAACTTTAAATTACTTAGGCTTAAAGTGAAAATAAATTAAATATTATTTTAAAAAGAAAAATCAAAAATTTTTCTAAAATGGAACGATTTAGCACGTCCCCAACGTTCCATCTTACATAATTTCAATTCCTAACAAAGCTCTGTATTCTCCCCTTTTGGTTAATGATTTGTTATAAATTCCTATAATTACATTATTATTTTCCTTTTCTTCTTCCTCATTTTTTATTATTACTCCTTCTGGTTTCATTCCCAATAATATCCCATTTTGTTTTCCTAGAGATGAAAATGGAATTACTTTTAATTTTGAAATATATTCTTTTCTGACGCTATCAGGTATTTCACTAAAATCACCTCCTAAAATGTCTTCAATATGATTTAATATTTCTTTTGGTATACATTCATATAAAAGCGTGTGTTCCACTACTATAACAGGTGTATTGGTTATTGGCTCTTTTAAAAAATTTCCTGTATCAATCATTGCTTTGGTTTGTATTTTTTTATTATTTATTTTTATTTCTATATCACAATACATATCTTTTGCCGATATTTTATTTTTTACTATCTTAAAACCTATTATGATTACTATAAATGCTATTATTGCTGATATAAATATTACTCTTAATGATTTTGAATTTAGTATAAGTCCATTATTTTTTAGTAATTCTTGTGGTTTTACTACATATATTAATGCAAATGCTGCTCCTCCAAATACAAATGATGTTAAATAAAATATTAATGTGAATTTTAATAATTTTTTTAGACTTTTTGGATTAAATGATATATATATTATTATGATTGAAAGTATTAATTTTAAGAAAAAATTAGAATATATTTTTAAACCTGAAACGTATGATATTATAGTATATATTGCTCCTACTAGACTTCCTGTTATTAATCTTATTTGTTTTACTTGTAATTTTAAAATGATTGCTGTAGCAAATAATATTATATAATTCATTAATAAATTTTCTATTAATACAACATCTATATATATTGTCATATTTTTATCACCTGCTTTTCTATTGTACTACCTATTATTAAAAAAAACTGTCCTTTCTTATTGTAGAAAAAAAGAAATAATCGGTAAATTTCGATTATTTCTTTTTTGTTTATAGAGTTATTTTCATTTTTATATATAATTTACTATTTTTTTAGGTATTAATTCAATTATCTATAATTACAATTCATAGTATTCATTATATATTTCTATAAACTTAATACTATATTTTCAATAATTAGTTATGAATTGTATAATTTTTTACTACATATTTTTGTTTTTATTTTTTCTTAGGAAAGATGGTATGTCTAAATCATTTTGTGAATTACTTACTTCTGAACTTGCTGGTATTGAATTAATTTTCTTTTCCCAAGTTTTTGATACTAAATTATCTACTCCAATACTTGATATTGGTTCTGTTTTTTCAAATCCAGTTGCTATTACAGTTATTTGTATTTCGTCTTCCATTGTAGGATCTGTTACTGTACCAAATATGATATTTGCTTCTGGGTCAACACTGCGTTGAACTAATTCTGCTGCTGTATTTACTTCATGTAATCCTAAGTCTTCTCCACCAGTAATATTAATAATTACGCCTTTTGCTCCTTCAATAGATGTTTCTAATAATGGACTTTGGATAGCCTCTTTTGCTGCATCTTCTGCTCTATTTTCTCCTGATGCTCTACCTACTCCCATATGTGCCATACCTTGATTTAACATAATTGTTTTTACATCTGCAAAATCTAAGTTTACAAGTCCTGGTATTGCAATTAAGTCTGATATACCTTGTACACCTTGTCTTAATACATCATCTGCCATTTTAAAAGCTTCTATAATTGATGTTTTTCTATCAATAATTTGTAATAATTTATCATTTGGTATAACAACTAATGTATCTACTTTTCCTTTTAAACTTTCAATTCCTCTTTCTGCTTGAGAAAGTCTTTTCTTTCCTTCAAATGTAAATGGTTTTGTAACAACACCTATTGTTAATATTCCCATTTCTTTGGCAGCTTGTGCAACAACTGGTGCAGCTCCTGTACCTGTTCCTCCACCCATTCCAGCTGTAACAAATACCATATCTGCTCCTCTTAATACTTCTGCTAATTCACCTTTACTTTCTTCTGCTGATTGTGCTCCTATATCAGGGTTTGCTCCTGCTCCTAATCCTCTTGTTATCTTTTCACCTATTTGAATTTTTGTACTTGCTTTTGAAGTTTGTAAAGCTTGTCTATCTGTATTTACAGCAATAAAATCTACTCCTTTTATTCCTGCTTCTATCATTCTATTTACTGCATTATTTCCTGCTCCTCCAACACCTATAACTTTTATTGTTGCTGTTCCATCCATCATTGTTATATTATTATCATCATTGTAATCCATCATTTAGTTTTTCCTCCCTTATCTTTTATATATTTTAAAATTAACATCTTACGTATAAAAAAATTCTTTTATTCTTTCTATTATATTTTTAAAGAAATTTTCACTATTTTGAGTATCTATACTACTTGAAACAGTTTTTGCAAATGGTCTTGCTGCAATATATCTTACTAAAGCATAACTTGTCCTATATGCTGGTTTAACAGTACTTATAGCTCTTCCTGTTGATATTTTTACTGGAATGTTCAGATTTATCTTTCCTGCCACATCACTTTTATTTATATTTACTATTCCTTGTCCTGTTAACACTACATTATTTATTTTATGTTTTAATCCATTATTTGTTATATCCTTATTTATTATTGAAAACATTTCTTCAATTCTTGCTTCAATTATTTCTATTAATTCAGAACTTTTTATAATTCTATTTTTATTTTCATCTTTTGATGTATTTAATATTATGTCATTATCATTGTCTATAAATGACTTTAATGCTAATCCATATTGCCTCTTTAATTTATCTGCCTCTTCTTCTGATATGTTTAAAACTAACGCAATATCATGTGTTATATTATCTCCACCTAATGGGATTGAATTTGTGTATATAAAACTACTACCTTCAAAAACACCTATATCTATATTTCCTGCTCCTATATCTAAAAGCATAATATTATCATGTAATTCATTACTGTCTAATATTAGATTTCTTTCAGCTAGTGTAGTTGGAACTATTCCATCAATATCTAAGTCCGCTTTTTTAAATATATTATGCAATTGCCTTACATAATCTTTTTCTGCCAATATTATTTGTGCACTTATCGTAAAACTTGAACTTAAATTTCCTACCGGATCTGTTACTACTGTTCCATTATCTAATGTCACTTTATCAGGAACTATGTCGATTAATGTTTTTCCATCTGGTATTTCGATATCTTTTACTTGCATAATAGCATTTTGTACATCTCTTACTGAAATTCCAGAATATCTGTCTTTTACTTCTTTTGTTATCGTATTTTGCACGATAGTTACATACTTACCTGGAATAGTTACATATGCTGAATTTATTTTTAAGTTTGTTTCTTCTTCAGCTTCTTTTATTGTTTTGGCTATACTTAAACTTATTTCATCTTCATTTATTATTTTACATTTTTTGAGTCCACTACATTTATATGAGGTATTGCTTATAATTTCAATTTGCCCAAAGTTATTTACTTCCCCTACAACGGTGCAAACCTTACTTGTTCCAATGTCAATACCCACTATGATATCACCTATTGCCAAGTTAATTCCTCCATTTATTAGTATATTTTTTCTAAGTGTATATATATTACATTTTAAAAAAAAAGTCAATAGTAATTGTAATATTTTTGTAATATTTTTGCAACACTGTTGTAACACATTTGAATCATTGGGGACGTGTCAAATCGTCCAAAAAATGTCCAAAAGGGACAGGTCTATAGCATTAAATTTCATTAAATCATACCAAAATGGACAATTTCAAAAATATTAAATACTTTTATTTAAATAAATAGTTCTATCCCTTTCATTCCGCCCAATTGTTCATTTCTCTTCTGCTTCCTTTTTGTTTGTTCTTTTTTTAAGCATATCTGACCACTTTTCTACATAATATCTTCTTATTGTTCCTAAATTCATGAACATTCTCCAAACAAAAACAACAATAGCTGCTAAATATATATCTACATTTAATTTTTGTCCTAAAATAGTTAGTAATATTGCTAAAATTGCATTTCCAAAGAATCCTGATATAAATATTTTTAAATCAAAATTCTTTTTTATAACTGATGCAATTCCACCAAATACTGAATCTAATGCCGCTATAATTGCTATTGCTAAATAGCTTGAATATGTATATGAAATTATTGGTGCATTTAATCCTAAAATTGCTCCTAATATACATCCAATTAATATTGCAATAAATATCATTTTTTCACATTCCTTACATAATGTATTTAGGTTTTTGTAAAGGATTTACCTATAAACCATAAAAATGTCCAAACAGAAACGTCCCCAATGGACATTTTATTCAATATAGTCTGTTTTAATTTCTCCATTGTATTTATTAATTGTTATGTCATTATCTTTTTCTATAGTTGCAGTATGTCCTAAAGTTTGCAATTCTTCAACTTTTCCTCCATTACCTGTTACTGCACTTTCCATATGAGATTGATTTCCTATTACTTTTATGACATATGGTTCTAATATTCTTTGTCCATTTACTTTTATAAAAGAACCATCTAATATATCAACAATATCTGTTGTATTTACTATTCTTTCATCATTTATTGATATTGCTTCTGCTCCTGCAAATTTTAATGAATTTACTATAATTAGTAAATCATCTGCACTAATTGGTGTCTCATTTTCTCCACTTTTTAATGTTATTACTATACCTTCTCCATGTACATCTGTTAATCCTAATAAAGTATTTGTTTGTTCCAATTCTTCTTGTACTAGTCTACTTGCTTCATTATTTGATTCTTCATCATTTTTGTATTCTTCTACTTTTTGCATTGTGTCTTCATATTGAGCATTTATTTCATCATATCTATTTTTCCAATTTGCTAATTCTGTTTTTAATTCTGATTCTTGCATATTTTCTATTGCTGTAATATCTGTTTCATTAACAACTTTAAATTGCATTGTCATAACAGTTACTAGTGCAAAACAAGCTATTCCTATAGTTATTGTCATAGCAATCTTACCTTTTTTCATATATTTTATCATTCCTTTCCTGTATTTTTGTTTTTACTTCATGATGTTATAATTAAAATTTGAAAAGTATCTTTTTTATAAAATTTAGTTTTTATCTTGTTCTTTTATATTTTATAAAATCTAATTTTTATTTTTTTCTTCTACATTCTGTATGTACTCAAAGTTTATAACTCCTGAATATTTTGGTATTGTTATACTATTTGATTTTTCTAATTTTACTCCAACACCATCTTGTTTCATATACTCTAAATACCCTCCAACTCTTTCTAGTCCTGATAAATATTCTGGTAATCCGATTGCTTTTATTGTAAATGGTGCACCTATTCTTTCTCCATTTATATCTATTGTATTTCCTCTACATGAAATTGCTGTTGTTAATACCCATCTTTGGTCATTTATAGATATTGCTTCTGCTCCTGCATTTATTAATTCATTAACCACACTTAAAACATCTAAATCATGTACTATTAATTGACTTGGATTAAGTGTTGATGTGGCAACTCCTTTTCCATCACTTAATGTTATGATTACTCCTGGGCCTGTAACCTCTGTCATTCCTGTTATTTTGTTTCCTTCTGTAATTTTTTGTTGAGCATCTTTTAATTCAGTATCATTTTGTGTTGCCTTTTCCCTTTCTTGCTCTAACTCTTTTTCTGCTGTTTCTAATTCTTTAAATTTATTATCATATCTCTCTTTATATCTTAATATTTCATCTCTTAAATCGTTTGCTTCTTGATTTTGACCTATTGTAGAATTTGTACTCTTTATTGTCCTTATTTGTACAACAATTCCTAAAGTTAATGCTAAACACATAATTCCAAGTATTACACTAATTATTTTTTTATTTGTCATGTTTTCACCTCTTTTTCTTTTGAACAAATCGGAAATCCTTAATTTTTTTACTCTTTACTTTTTCTCTTTGGCTTTCCGTAAATTTGTTCTACACCAAATCTATGCAATAAATTTATGTGCAATTGCTTTTATATATTAGAAAATCAGTATAACTTTCTTTGAAAATAAAATATTTAATTTTTTATTTATACTTTTTCTCTAAAATATGCCTTAAACCCATTATTTAAGTCACCATTTACAAATATATCCCCTTCTATATCTTTTTCTTGCTCTATTATTGCTATTACATATAGAATTTTATTACTTAAATCTGAGGCATCTCCTAAATGTATTGTTTTTTTCTCTTCTTGCATATATATAATATAATCATTTTTATTACTAATGTCAATATTTGTGACCTTAGTGTCTATTTGATTATCTTTCATAATACTCATAATCTTTAAAATAGTTTCTAATGATGTTAAATCTTCTTCACAAATTCTATTTCCTGCTACAATATCTTCTTCGTTTGTACTTATACCATATATTACTGGTAAATTAAGCTCATTTTGAGCGATTTCTAATATATATCCTTGTGTATTTATGTACGCAAATTCACCTAGTATTGGAATACTAAATTTAGGTTCTCTTTCTGTCACTTCAATTTGTACTTTATTTGGAATAACTCTTTTAATTTTTACATCTTCTATATAAGCATTTTGTTTTATATTATTCATTGCTTTTGTTGATATAAATCTAAATATATTTTCACCTTTGTTGATTCCAGATAAGCTTATTATTGTATCTGCTGATACTCTATTAGTATTTAATACTTGTATTTCTTGTATATTAAAAATTGGTGAACATGTCGCAAAAACTATTGCTCCTATTATTATCCCTAATAATATTACTGCTTTTACTATTCTTTTTATTCTTCTGATTAATCTATTTCTTTTTCTTTGTTGTTTTGCAAATTCTTTTTTCTTTTGCTCTTCTTGCTTTATCTTATTTTTGTTTGTCATTCCAATAACAGTTTCTGTATCAAAGTCAAATTCTTCATCAACCTGTTCTCGTTTTCTTTGTTCTATTCTTTTTTCTCTTTCTTTTGCTTTTTTTCTTTTCATGATGTCATCAATAGTTTCTGTTGATTCTTGTCCATTATCAAAATGATATAAATTTACTTCTTCTTCTTTTTGTTTCTTTGACAATTTGATACCTCCTTTTCTTTTAATGATTTGGGTGATTTGGGGACGGAGAAAAAATCATCGTTTTTTAATTTTTAACAAATCGTATGTCGTCCTTAAAATTTATCTTCTCTCTTTGACTTCTCGTAATTTTGTTCTGCACAAAATTCATATAATAAATTTGTATTTGATTACTTTTATATATTAAGAATTTATTATAACTTTCTAGTATAGAACAATAGTGGGCTTTTTTGAGCAATTTCTATATTTATAACGTGACTTAAATATTAACAAGCCCACTATTGTTTTTCATTTTTAAATTTCTTTAATAATATTTCCTCCTATATTTCGAATCTTATCTTCAAAATTATCATATCCTCTTAATATATATTCTATATTTTCCACTTTTGATTCGCCTTTTGTCGATAATCCTGCCATAACTAATGCTGCTCCGCCTCTTAAATCTGTTGCTTTTACATTTGCATTATCTAATTTTCTAATTCCTTTTATAATTGCTGTTCTTCCTTCTATTGTTATTTTGGCTCCCATTCTTATCAATTCTTGTGTATATTTGTACCTATTTTCAAATATATTTTCTACTATAACTGATGTTCCTTTTGCAATTGTTAAAGTTGTTGCAAATATTGATTGCATATCTGTTGGAAATCCTGGATATGGCATTGTTTTTATATCTACTGCTTTTAGTCTTTTAGGTGTATTTATTTCTATTGTATTTGCTTTTATATCCATTTTACATCCACATTCTTCTAATTTATTTACAATTGGAACTATATGATGACTATTTATATTTTCTAAAATCAAATTTCCATTTGTCATTGCTGCCATACATAAAAATGTTCCTGTTTCTATTCTGTCTGGCATTATGTTGTAACTAACATCTTTTAATTGTTTTACTCCTGTTACTTCTATTTTGTTTGAACCTGCTCCTTTTACTTTTGCTCCCATTTTGTTTAAAAAGTTTTGCAAATCTATAATTTCTGGTTCTCTTGCAGCATTTGTAATTATCGTTGTCCCTTCCCCTAAACAGCTTGCAAGTATAGCATTTTCAGTTGCTCCGACACTTGGAAATTCAAAGTCGATTTTTTCTCCATATATTTTATCACAACTACATGCTATTTTTCCATAGTTTTTATCAATATTTATTCCTAATTTTTCAAATGCCTTTAAATGTAAATCAATTGGTCTTGTTCCAATGTCACATCCTCCTGTTTGTGATAGTTTGTGGATACATAAACTTCAAATGGAATGCTAGACCTCCATTTTCATAGAGTTCTTTATACATTTCATCATTTAAGTTATATTCTTCCTTTTGTTCTTTTGTTATTTCTTTTGGATCAAATACTACTATTTTGTCAAATAACCTTGATAGTTCTTCTTTTGTTAGTCCATTTTTCTTAATGTCATCTATTGCTTTAAAGATTAAATCTTCTTTATTTTCTAACTTATTTAGGTTTGATAACTTACTTTCTAAGTCTTGCTCTTTTTCTTTTTCTTCTTTTATTTTTTTGTCTAATTCTTT
>CAKNJL010000063.1 GCA_930982035.1 uncultured Clostridium sp. | reverse complement strand
ATTTTAAATTTAAAACAATATTTATGCTGGTATATGGATCAGGATTAAGAATAGGCTATAGAAGATAAAAGAATATCTTTAGATTTAGAAATACCATAAACCATATCTGTTACAAATTTTAAAATAGGTTTTTTAGACCCTTTACAAATTTTTTTAGAAAATTTTACGATTTCTCTTTTCATTTCATATGTATTTGTAGTAAAATTAATCATAGAAAAAACCTCCAATATTTTGTTTAGTAAAGTTTTTTATTGTGTAAGTAAACTATATCAAAATATTAAGGTTTTTTCTTTATTTTCACAATAAATTCATAATTTTGTGGATAACATATCAGTATTTTTACAAAAAACACCGAAACTTAAATAGAATGATTCTTGCTATTTTCATCTATATATAGTAAAATTAAGAAGTAGATAAATCAAAAGGAAGTGGTATAAAGTGAAGAAATTACCATATGGAATAAGTAATTACGAAGAATTAATAGAAGATGGATATTATTATGTAGATAAGACAATGTATATAGAGAAACTAGAGAATCTAGCAGAAAAAAGGATTTTATTTTTACGCCCAAGAAAATTCGGAAAAACATTATTTACAAGCACACTAGAAAATTATTATGATATACAAAAAGAAGAAAAGTTTGAAAAATTATATGGAGAAACATATATAGGAAAAAATCCAACAAAGCTAAAAAATAGTTATCATATATTAAAATTTAATTTTGCAGGAATAGATACAACAAATGAAGAAACAACGGTGAAGGCTTTTAAGAAAAAGACAATAGCATCAATAAATTTATTTGTTGAAAAATATAAATTAGATTTTTATATAAATCAAGATGATGAAGCGGAGAATATTTTAGATAATTTAATAAAAGCATTTGAAATACAAAGGCAGAATGAAAAAATCTATGTAATAGTAGATGAATATGATCATTTTGCAAATGAATTACTAGGATTTAATACAAACCAATTTAAAAACTTAGTATCAAAAAACGGAAAAGTAAGGAAATGGTATGAAATACTAAAAGAGGGAACAGAGAGTGTAGTAGATAGAATATTTATAACAGGAGTAGCTCCGATAACATTAGATAGTCTAACATCAGGATTTAATATAAGTTCAGACAAAACACAAGATGAAAGATTTAATGAAATGATGGGGTTTACAGAGAAAGAACTAAAAGAATTAATGAAGGTACAAAATATTAAAAAAGAAGAACAAGAAACATTAATACCTATCATGAGAGAAAACTATGATGGATATAAATTTTCATTACATGGGAAAGAAAAGATATATAATTCAAATATGTGCTTATATTTCTTGAATAGTTATACAGAACTAGGAAGAATACCTGAGCAATTAATTGATGTTAATATAGCAAGTGACTATACAAAGTTAGGAAAGATGTTAGATTTATGCAAAGGAGAAGAAAGAGAAAGAGTAATAGAGAAAACGGTATCAGGAGAAGGGATAGTAAGTGAAATAAGACAAAAATTCAACCCAGCAATGGAATTTACAGAAACAGATTTAGTATCAATGTTATATTATTTAGGATATCTAACAATAGAAGGAGATGAAGTAGGATATCCAAAATTAAAAATACCAAACAATGTAATGAAAGAAATCTATTCAGATTATTTTCTAAAAATATTGAGAGAAGAAATTAATATAGATATAAATGACAATTACACGGAAATAGCAAGAGAAATAGCATTAGGAGGAAAGATAGATAAAATAATAGAAATGCTGAAAAAATATCTAAATAATTTATCAAATAGGGACTATGTAAAATTTGATGAGAAATATATAAAATTGATATTTTATTGTATAGCAATGAATTTAAAAATATTTAGATTAAAATCAGAAATGGAAGTACAAAGAAAATATCCAGATATATTACTAATACCAAGAGAACGAGATAAAGGATATAAAGGAGTAATGATAGAATTCAAATATTTGAAAAAAGGAGAAGAAAATAAATTAGAAGAAAAGCAAAAAGAAGCAAGAGAGCAAATAAAAGAATATGGTGAGTTTGAAGAAATAAAGGAATTAGAAAATATTTATAAATATACGGTAGTAGCAGTAAATGATAAAATATATGTAGAAGAAATAAAATAAATCTGGTTATCATAAAAAAGAGGTGATATTAAATGACTGGAATTGGAATAGGTATTAGCGATTTTAAGATGTTACGTGTTAGAGATAATTATTATATAGATAAGACAATGTTTATAAAAGATATAATAGATAATCAATCAGGAGTAATACTAGTAACAAGACCACGTAGATTTGGAAAAACACTAAATATGAGTACATTAAAATATTATTTTGACTGTAGAGCAAAAGACAGCCAAGAATTGTTTAAAGGATTGAAGATAATGTCACAAGACGAAAAATATACATCGAAATTGGGGTATTATCCAGTAATATATCTAACATTAAAAGATGCAGGACTAATGAATTATGAAATGATGTTAATGCAATTAAAAACAATAATGATGGAATTATTTTATGAACATAGGAACTTATTAGAAGGTGAAATGGCAGAAGGAGAGAGGAATATCTTTAATAAGATATTGTCAGCAAATATATCAGATGTGGAGTTAATGAATTCATTAAAAATGCTATCAAAAATAATGTATCAATATTATGATAGACCAGTAATATTGTTAATAGATGAATATGATGTTCCTTTACAACATGCGTATGTACAAGGATATTACGAAAAAGCGATAGAATTTTATAAAACATTTTATGGAATGACATTTAAAGACAACCCATATTTAGAAAAAACAGTATTAACAGGAGTATCAAGAGTAGCAAAAGAAAGTATATTTAGTGGAGCAAATAATTTTAAAGTCTTTACAGTATTAGATAATGAATTTGCGGATGATTTTGGAATAACAGAAGAAGAAATGGATAAAGTAATAGAAGACTTCAAAGTAGAAGATGACAAAGAAGAAATAAAGAAATGGTATGACGGATATAAAATAGGAAATGTAGAGGGAATATATAATCCATGGAGTATACTAAATTATTTAACAGATAGACAATTAAAACAATATTGGGTAAATACAAGTTCAAATGATTTAATAAAATTAATATTAAAAAATTCGACAACAGTAAAAGAGAAAATAGAAAGACTATTAAAAGGAGAGGCAATAGAAGTTCCAATAAATTTAGAAACAGTAATAGTAGGGATAGAAAATAATGAAGATAATGTTTGGGGGCTAATGCTAGGAACAGGATATTTAAAAGTAGTAGAGGTAGTAGACTTACCAAATAAAAAATATAAAGTAGCAATTCCAAATTATGAAATAAAACTATTATTTGAAGAAATAATAAGTAATTGGTTTAAAGATAAAGTAATAGGAAATGACTTACAAAGTATACTAAAAGATTTAGTAACATTAAATTTAAAAGAATATGAGAAAAAATTTGAAAAATTAGTAGTAGAAATGTTTAGTTATATGGATGTAGGAGAAAACACAGCAGAAAACTTTTATCATGCATTTGTATTAGGAATGCTAGTAGGACTAAAAGATACATACTATGTAAATTCAAATAGAGAATCAGGAATGGGAAGATATGACATAATGCTAGAGCCCAAAGACAAAAATGGAAATAGTTTTATAATGGAATTTAAAGTATTAGAAGACAAGGAAGAAAAAACAATAGGCGAAACAATAGAAAATGCAAAAAAACAAATAGAAGAAAAACAGTATGAACAAAATTTAAAAGAGAGAGGATTTAAAAATATAACAAAAATGGTATATGCATTTAAAGGTAAAGAGGTAAAAATGGAAGTGTATTAAGAGAGTAGAACGAAGTGGTGCTATATAAAGATAAAAGTTTAATATTCGTTAAGTTAAATACTTCACGAATGTTAAACTAAAAGTATAATAACAATAAAGCCTATAAAAGTCAATACTTACAAAAAATAAAATTAATTTAAAAAAAACAGAAATAATTGTAAAGATAGATAATACAAGCATTTCTGTTTTTTTATTTTTCGTGAAGTATTTAACTTCAAGAAAAAATAATGCAAATGAAAAATGAAAGGAAGGGTAGAAAAACAATGAGGAATTCAAAGAAAAAAGAAACAAGAGAAAGTGTTAATATTTCAAAGTACAGAGAAGAAAAAGGTATAACATTAATTGCCTTAGTAATTACTATTATAGTATTATTAATATTAGCAGGAATATCAATTGCAATGTTAACTGGTAACAATGGAGTATTAACAAAAGCAACAGAAGCTAAAAATGAAACGACACAAGCAACAGCAGAAGAGATGGTAAAATTAGCAATAGGAAGTTTACAAACAAAGAATTTAGGAGATAGAAGTCAAATAACACCAGATTCAATAGCAAATCAAGTAATGGAAGATAATGATATAGAAAATGTAACAGCAGAAGGAAGTGAATTCCCAACCAATATAATATTTGAAGATGATGGTATCAAAGTTGGAGTAAACTTGGATTTTGAAATTGGAACTATAGGTAGTTATGATGGTATATATAGTGAATCTGGATTAGAAGGGAAAATAGCACCAGAAGATTTATTTGATTATGAAATAATAGACGATGGTGCCTTGGCCTCAACAGGGATGGATTCTTTACCAGAAAAAACTGTGAGAATAACAAGAATAAAGCCACAATATGCTAATGGAGGAGGATATAATCCAGATACAGGAAAAAATGATTTGGAAGATACAAATTATGAAATAAATTATGATAATGATGTTTTAACACAGGAAAGTTTATTAGTTATCCCATATCAAGTAGATGGAAAGTATATACCAAATGGAATTGAGGGTGAATTATATAAGGTTACAGAAGTGAATATATTTGTTTATGGAAAGGAGCCTTATAGTGATGGATACCAAATGCCAAGAGTAGAAACAATTATATTTCCTAATACAATAGAAAAAATGAATGGATATGGAACATATGCATTGTCAGGATATAACAATGAAGTCTTAAAAAAAGTAGTATTATCTAATCAATTAAAAAATATACCAGAAAGTACTTTTGAAGATTGTGTATCTTTAGAAAATATAACAATTCCCAAAAGTGTAACAAATGTAGGTGATTATGCATTTGAGAATACGGCATGGTATGAAAAGCAAAATGATGGGTGCATTTATATAAATAATGTTTTATATTCATATAAAGGTGAATTGCCAGAAGGAACAGAGATAAATGTAAAAGAAGGTACAACACGAATAAGTGCAGAGGCCTTTTATGGAAAAGAAGGTTTAAGTAATATAACAATTCCAGAAAGTGTAACGAGCATAGGAATATATGCGTTTAGTGGTACAATGTGGTATGAAAAACAAAATGAAAGTTGTATTTATATAAATAATATTTTATATGAATATAATGGATGGATTGAAGAAGAATCAGAGCTTAATATAAGAGAAGGTACGATATATATAAATGAATACGCAGTAAGAGATGAATATAGATTGAGCAGTTTGGCTTTGCCAGACAGTGTGAAATTCATAGGGAAAAGTGCTTTCAACGGGTGTAGTTCACTAAAAACTGTAGTATATAAAGGAACAACCTATACATCTGTTTCTGAATTAGTAGAGGCATTAGAAAGTAATGGGGTAACAGTTGAAGAAACAAGTTTTTCTGATACAGGTCTTTCAACTTAATTATGTATCAAAATTAAAATTTGTTAATTTTTCGATATATTAAAAACAATTGACAAAAAAATAAACTATTAATATAATAAAATCAATAATAAAGTCTGCAAAACAAAAATGCAGACTTTTAGAATATAAGAAAAAAACGAAGGAAAGAAAAAATGAAAAAAGAAAAAAACAACAAACTACATGAATTAAAAAGTAAAATTACAATAGACAACATAGGATTAATAGTAATACTACTCACAATAATATTATTAAATATATTTATAGGTTCAAACATAAAAGATCCTATATGGATAATACAAACAATAGTCAGTCTATTCACATTAATTTATTTAACAGTCAAAAAAATCCAAAAAGAAAAACACCTAATTATAAAAGGAAAAATAGACATAGCAGTATTAATATTTATGATTTCAACAATAATACCACTAATATTTAACACATATGTATCATTAGAAGGAACCATCAATTTTATATTAAAATACTGGTCAGTATATGGATTATATATCTTAACAAAAAATATAGTAAGAGACAAAGAAAAAATAAAAATAGTAATAAAAACAATAATTTTTTCATCAATTATTCCAACAATATTTGGATTTGATAAATTTACAATAAATATTTTTGAGCCAGTATATAAATTTCTAAACTCGGTAAATATAGAAGATACAAGGATGATATCAACATTTGGATATGCCAATACATTAGCAGGTTATTTAAGTTTCACAATTTGTCTAGCAATAGGAATGCTAAGAAATACACAAAAAAAGAGAAATAAAATTTTGTATTGTATATATATTCTAATATCGGCAATAACAATTATATTAACACAATCTAAATTTGTTTTAGCAATAGATGCTTTAATTATTATTGGTTTTATTATAAAAGAAATCAAAGATAAAAAAATAGGCAAAAAATGGATTATAGCAGGAATTACAGCAATCGTCTTATTCTTCATATATTTCTTCATAGCAATACAAATAGCTGAACCATTAGTAGTTACAGAAGAGGAAAAGACATGTGTTATACGAGGAATAGAATCTAACAAAAGTTATAAATTAGATTTTGATATACAAACAAAAACAGATAAATCTTATGATGTTTTTGAAGTTAGCATTGTAGAAGTAAATCGATATTTTGCAGAAAATTACTTAGCAAATTTTACATTAGGAAACTTTTCAGGAACAAAAACAATCAATATACAAACAGGAGAACAAGTTGACCATATTGAAATAAGAATAAAAAATAGTTTAAATAAAGAAATAAAAATAAGTGAATTTAGAATAGATGATAAACCATATATATTAGAATACAAAATTATACCAGAGCCACTAGTCAGAGTATTTACAACATTTAATTTTAAAAATTCAAGTGTATGGCAAAGAGTAGATTATTGGGAAGATGGAATAGATATAATAAAAGATAATTGGCTAATCGGAGCAGGAGGAAATACGTGGAGAACCCTATATGGACAAACACAAGATTATCTATATTATGCAAAAGAAGCACATTGTTATATTTTAGAAATTTGGATGTCATTTGGAATAACAGGTTTATTAAGTTATCTATTTATAATAGCAATAACGATTCAAAATGTCATGGCATTACAAAAAAAGGAAAAGAAATACAGTAATTATATGTCCATATTTGTGGGAATAAGTATAATTGTAATACATAGTTTAATGGATTTTGATATGTCATATCTAATCATAGAAATGCTATTTTATATATGTATAGCAATATTGAACAAAGAAGATGATAAAATACAAACAAAGATAAAAGGGACAACTATTTTTGCAATCGCTATATTTTTAATAATTTCAATATGTAATATACTAGGATTAATAGCTGACATGGTAGAAGATGAAACAGGTATTAATAGTAATAAAATAGCACCATGGATAAGTAGATACAAATATAATAGGATTGTATATTTAGAAAATAACCAACTTGAAAGAGAAAACAAAATAGAATATATCAAAAGATACATACAAGAAGAACCATATAATTATCAAAATACGATGTATAAAATGATGAGTGAAGATATAATTAAAAATATCAATGCAAGTAATTTAGAAAATGAACTTGAAAATATAGATTATCTAATAAATGTATGGCAAACAATAAAAATAGATAGACCTTATGATATAAATAGTTTACAAGATAGAGCGGAAATAATGTTGAACTTTTCTGAAAATTTAATAACAAAAGCAGATACACTGAATGCAGAAGGATTAAACACTAAGGCCAAAATGATTTTAGAAATAATTGAGACCGAATATAGTGAAAATATAAATAAATCATATGATATATTAAAATCACAGGAAGGAAAAACAATTACAGAATATAAGAAAGAATATTATCAAAATGTACATGAAAAAGCAAAGCAATTATTAGAAAAATAGGAGAGTTTATGGAACAAATAGATATTATAATGCCAGTATATAATAGTGAAAAATATATAGAAGAGGCAATAGAATCTGTAAAAAAACAAACAATACATAATTGGAGACTAATCATAATAGATGATAATTCTACAGATAATACTGCAAAAATAATAAAACAAGCAACTCATGATATAAAAGATAAAGTTACATTTATTCAGTTAAAATCAAATACTGGTGTTGCAAATGCCAGAAATGTAGGAATAAATAAGTCTACAAATAGATATATCACATTTTTAGACTCTGATGATATTTGGAAAGATGATAAATTGGAAAAACAGTTACATTTTATGAAAGAGAATCATTATGATTTTTCATATACATGTTTTACATATTTGAAAAATGGTAATTATAAAAAAGTAAAAGAAATACCAGAGAGTTTAAATTATGAACAAGCATTGAAAAATACATTTATTTTGACATCAACAGTAATGATAGATACAGAAAGTATACCAAGAGAAAACATAATAATGCCAGATATTGAAAGTGAAGACACAGCAACTTGGTGGAATATTTTAAAGAAAGGGAATTTAGCGTATGGATATAAAGAAAATTTAACTATTTACAGAATAACACCAAATGGGCTATCTTCTAATAAATTTAAAAATTTGAAAAAAACTTGGAATTTATATAGAAAGCATGAGAAAATAAAAATTGTAAAATCAATATATTACTTTTTGAATTATGTATATAATGCGAGTAAAAAAAGAGTAGAATGATTATTGACAAAAAAACAAACTATTAATATAATAAATTAACAATAGAAGTCTGCAATTAAAGTGCAGACTTTTAAATATATGTGTACAGAAAAATTTGTTTTGAAGTGTTTTGCACAATGAATCTTATATGCTTTTGGTTAGATTTATTTTTGCAAACGAAAAGGCTTGAGAAAAATAAAAGTACAAAAAATGGGAGAAACAGTAAAAATGAAAGAAAAAGTTGAAGTACTCTTATCTACAATGCACATAAAAAACGAAAAAGAATTAAAAGAAATACTAGACACAAATAAAATAACAACAGAAGTTATCGTAATTAACCAAGTAGATAATAAAGAAAACATATTCAATTATAATGATAAAGGGAAAGAAATAAAATCTTTTCAGGAAAAAGGAGCAAGTAAAAGTAGGAACCGATTGCTAGAAAACGCAGAAGGAGACATATGTATATTTGCAGATGATGATACAAAATATGTTGATAATTATAACGAAATAATAAAAAAGGAATATGCGGATAATCCAAATGCAGATGCCATAATATTTTGGGTTGAGAATGAAAACGTAAAAAGAGAAAAAAACAAGAAAGTAGGTAACAAAAAAGTTAATTTAATAGACGTTATGAAGATAAGAACTTATGAAATTTCACTAAGAAAAAGTGCAATACAAAAATTAAAAGAAAAGAATATCAAATTTGATGAGAACTTTGGACCTCAAGGGATATTTGATAAAGGAGAAGAAACAGTATTTCTTTCTGAAATGTTAAAAAATGGATTTAAAATATATAGTGTTAATAAAAAAATAGGAGTAGCACAAAATAATAAAAGCACATGGTTTAAAGGTTACAATAAAAAATATCTATTTGACCAAGGAGCAATATTTTATAGAATATATCCTAAACTATATAATCTATTTATTATCCAATATATTATAAGAAAATACAATTTATACAAAGAAAACTTATCAATATTACAAGCATACAAAGAAATGAAAAAAGGTGCAAAAAAATCCAAAGAAATATATGGAAATACCAGTAAAAACAGATAAATATAATAAATGTGGAGGAAAAAGTGGAACAAAAATTGATCAGTGCTATAGTAACAATATATAATACTCCAGAAAGATACTTAAGAAAATGTATCGAAAGTATTATAAACCAAACTCTGAAAGAAATAGAAATAATATTAGTAAATGATGGTTCAGAAAAGTCAACACGAAACATATGCAAAGAATATGAGCAAAAAGATAAAAGAATCAAATTAATAAATCAAAAAAATATGGGGGAATCAGTAGCTAGAAATGTAGGGATAGAATATGCTGAGACGAATAATATTACATTTGTAGATAGTGATGATTGGATAGAGCCAAACATGTGTGAAGAACTAGTAAAAAACATAGATTCAATACAAGATGATTTTGATGTAATAGTATTTGATTGTTACGTGAATTACGCAAAAAAACAAATAAAAAATAATTTTTATCCTAAAGAAGGAAGACTGAGTCAAGAAGACGTAAAAGAAATACAGTTACAAAATATAGAAAAAGGAATATCAAAATATTATCCTCCAGAAACTAATATTTCTGTTCCATGGGCTAAAGTATATAGTAAAAAATTTATAGAAAAAAATAAGTTAAAATTTGTGCCAGGTATAATTAGAATGCCAGATGCAATTTTTAATATGTACGCATTTGAAAAGGCAAAAAGAATCTATAAAATAAATAAGTATTTATATCATTATAACAAAAATGATTTTTCTATATGTCAAAAATATTCAAAAGATACAATAAAGTATTATGAAACATATTTTGAGTTTGTAAAAAAATATATAGAAAAGTTTAATAAAGATAAGGATTTTAAAGATTTACTGAACGTGAAAATTGTCACAAGTATTGATGTTTATATGTATAATTATTTTTTTCATAAAGATAATAAAAAAAGAAATAGAGAAAAAAGAAAAGAATTTATGGAACTTTTGGATAGGAAATTATATGTTGATGCAATAAAAAATGTAAAAAAAGAATATTTAAGTAAATATCAAAAAATAGTAAAAATATTGGCAGAAAGTAAAAAATATATAGGATTGAAATTAGTGAATAAAATAAAATATTTGATAAAAAAGATTCAATATTATTAAATTAAGAAAATATATGTAATATTTTATATATTTCATCCTTATTTTTAAATTGCTAAAAATAAGGATAAATATTTCCTAGAGTCTTGTACTCTAAGATTATACCAAAAGATTAAAATATTGATATAAATGTATTTTCAAGAAAATTTATTAAAAAAATCCAAAAATTTATTTTTAAAAGAAATTATTTATTCTTATTGACAATGCAACCTTTTATTGATATTATTTTTATATAAATATTTCCTAGAGTGCAAGACTCTAAGAAAAATATAAAGACAAATGAAAAGAGGAGGATAAGGTAAGGTGAAAGGAATTTTATTAAAAAATAAGTGCTTTTTAGGAAAAGATACCAAAGAAAAGGGAATTACATTAATAGCATTAGTAATTACAATTGTACTAAACGCTTGCGCGTGGTCCTAAAGCAAGAATATAGCATCCA
>CAKNJL010000062.1 GCA_930982035.1 uncultured Clostridium sp. | reverse complement strand
ATAAAACAACATTTTATTTAAGATGTAACACTTATGCAACAAATACACATTTAGGATTATGCACACCACATAGCAATAATTTAGAAAAAGTAACAAACTTTTGTATAGTAATAATAGTCTAGAAATAGAAGCAAGAAGTATAGATATAAAAGATATAGAAAGCCAGATGAACGAAACAGGAATAAGAGCAAGAGATGCATATAGTTATGAGAACGGATTGCCCAAATATGGAAACACAAGAACACATGAAAGTGGAAATAACGAATATCCAAATCTATATGCAAAAGAGAATGGAAGTGGAATAAATACAGAAACAGTAAAGACAGATGGGATAGACGTAAATGAAGATGGATATATTATTCCTACAACAGAAACATCAAGTACAGCAAATG
This sequence comes from uncultured Clostridium sp., assembly GCA_930982035.1. GTDB lineage: Bacteria > Bacillota > Clostridia > TANB77 > CAG-508 > CAG-269. Next base: position 11,040 of record CAKNJL010000062.1, on the reverse strand, counting down.
AAGGATTGACAGTAACACAGACATATTATGGCTGGGAGAATATATCGAGTAGATATTTTGATAATAGTGAAGTATATAATATGATATTCGGAACAGAAAAATATTATTGGTTGGCTTCTCGTTGTGTTAATTGTGTTTCAACGAGTACACGTTTTGGACTGTTTTATGTAGGAAAATCAGATCTTAGCGATGCCTATTTGTTCTATACAAACGGTACTGATTACTATATTTATGCCGAGCGCCTTCGTCCCGTAGTTTCTCTAGGTGCTGACATCCAAATAACACCAGTAGAAAATGCAGATGGAAGTAGTCCATTAAATATGCACCAAATCAGTAAAAAATAACTAATACAACAAATAGAATAAAGAATAAAAAGCCGCCACAGTTATTTAATAAAGAGCTGTGGCGGAAAATTTTATGCCAACAAAAGCAAATGTCTGAAAATGTAAAATGTCTTGCTATTTAGAAATAAATATAGTAAAATTAAAACATCATAGAAAAGGAAGTGGTTAGTGTGAAAAAATTACCATATGGAATAAGTGATTATGAAAGCTTAGTAGAAAATAATTATTATTATGTAGATAAGACAATATATATAGAAAAATTAGAGAACTTAGCAGAAAGATATATAATGTTTTTACGTCCAAGAAAATTTGGAAAGACCTTATTTACAAGTACATTAGAGAATTATTATGATATATTAAAAGAAGAAAAATTTGAAAAGCTATATGGAGAAACATATATAGGAAAAAATCCAACAAAGCTAAAAAATAGTTATTACATATTGAAATTCAACTTTTCAGGAATAGATACAACAGATGCGGAAACAACAATAAAAGGATTTAAGGAAAAAGTAATAGCGTCAATATCAGATTTTATAAAAAGTTATAACTTAGATTTTTATATAAATTCTGATATGACAGCTGAAGGACTATTAAATAATTTATTAATAGCATTTAAAAATCAAAAACAAGGGAAAAAAATCTATGTAATAATAGACGAATATGACCATTTTGCAAATGAATTACTAGGATTTAATACAGACCAATTCAAAAATTTAGTATCTAAAAATGGAAAAGTAAGAAAATGGTATGAAATACTAAAAGAAGGAACAGAAAGTGTAGTAGATAGAATATTTATAACAGGAGTTGCTCCGATAACATTAGATAGTTTAACATCAGGATTTAATATAAGTTCAGATAAAACGCAAGATAGAGAACTAAATGAAATGATGGGATTTACAGAAGAAGAATTGAAAAAATTAATGAGAGAGCAAAATATAAATGAAGAAAAGCAAAAAGAAATATTACCAGTCATGAAAGAAAATTATGATGGTTATAGATTTTCATTAAAAGGAAAAGAAAAAATATATAATTCAAATATGTGTTTATATTTTTTAAATTACTATATAAAATATAGCGAATTACCAGAGCAAATAATAGATGTAAATATAGCAAGTGATTATACGAAATTAGGAAAAATGCTAGATTTATGCAAGGGAGAAGAAAGGGAAAGAGTAATAGAAAAAACAGTATCAGGAGAGGGAATAATAAGCGAAATAAGGCAAAAATTCAATCCAGCAATGGAATTCACAGAGACAGATTTGGTATCAATGTTATATTATTTAGGCTATTTAACGATTGAAGGAGATGAAGTAGGATATCCAAAATTAAGTATACCAAATAATGTAATGAAAGAAATCTATTCAGACTATTTTTTAAAAATACTAAAAGAAGAAATCAACATAGACATAAATGACAATTATACAGAGATAGCAAGAGAAATAGCTTTAGAAGGAAAGATAGATAAAATAATAGAAATGCTACAAAAATATCTAAATAACTTATCAAATAGAGACTATATAAAAATGGATGAGAAATATATAAAATTAATATTTTACTGTATAGCAATGAATTTAAAAATATTTAGACTAAAATCAGAGATGGAAGTACAGAGAAAATATCCAGATATATTATTAATCCCAAAAGATAGAAGTAAAGGATATAAAGGTGTGATGATAGAATTTAAATATCTAAAAAAAGGAGAAGAAAATAAATTACAAGAAAAACAAAAAGAAGCAAGAGAACAAATAAAAGAATATGGAGAATTTGAAGAGATAAAAGAATTAGAGAATATCTATAAATATACAGTAGTAGCGGTAAATGATAAAATATATGTAGAAAAAATAGGGTGAAAAGCATTTTTATAAAATGTTTGTGTACAAAAGGAAAGGGGATATAATGATTTATATAGGTATCTACTATGCTATTGTTGTAATAGTAATAGTAATTTTGAGTATGAAAAATAAAGAGAAAGATAATGGAATAGCAACATTAATAACGATAATGATAATGTTTCCACTTTATCTTCCATTTATAGTGGGACCAATTTGGGTTTTAAATAGTACATATCATAATAATAGTGGGATGCTTGTATTAATTTTACTTTTTTTAGTTGGATATATAGCTATACGATTAGGGATGAATATTTATAACAAAATAAAAGTAAATTTATCAAAAGAAGAGGGAATATATATACGAGATATGGAAGTAGAATATAGTCCAGCAGTACTTTCATATTTACAAAATCAAAAAATAGAAGAGAAAAAAGATTTAGTAGCATGTATATTAAATTTGTGTGCACGAGGTTTTCTACAAATAGAGAAAAAAGGAGAAAATCAATATGAATTAATTCCTTCAAAAGATAAAAATTCTAAAGAATTAAAAAAAGATGAAAATTATTTGTATGAAACCATTTGTAAAAAAGAAAAAATAGATGTTAATAAATGGATAAAATTTGTAAAAGAAGAATTTGAAAGCTATGACTTTATCAAAAAAAGTGGAGTAAATTTAACAGTTATATTTTTATTTTCCTATTTTGCTATTATGATAGGAACAGCTATATATCAATCAATTACAGGGAATAATTTAGATAGTGAATTATTTACGAATTTAATAATGACTATATTTATGACCACATTTGAACTTGCTGTGTTAGAGCCGATTATAAGAGTAATTATAGAATATTTAAGAAAAGGTGAGTATTTAGATGGAACATATTCTGTAAAAGGTGCGAGAGAAATGAAAAGATGGGATAAATATAAAAAGTTTTTGCAAGATTATACATTATTAAAAGACAAGCCATTAGAAAGTGTAACAATATTAGAAAACCATATTGCTTATGCTACAGTGTTAAATATAAATAAAAGTTATACAGAAAGCTTTATAGAACAATTGAAAGTAACACATAAAATAAATTTAGAATATATTGAAAATATCTTATAATGTGTAGAAGAAGCCTAGAACTAGTTTCTAAGCTTCTTTTAATGCTTCAAATTTATCACTAAATTCTGGATAATGTTTTTTTAAATTAATAGGTCTCAAATTTTTATCAGTAAAACAATGTTTAGTTTCAGCGGTAATAACGTCATTACCAGTTTTTTTATCTTTTACATCATACCCGATAGTTAATCTAACACCATTAAATTCTTTTACAACTACTTTAATACAAATTGTATCAGAAAAAGTAACATGTTGTTTATATTTACATTTGACTTCTAAAACAGGAATTGTAATACCTTTTTCTTCAAACATTTCAAAGGGCATTTTTGCATCCTTTAAATAATAACATCTGGCTTCTTCTAAAAAACGAATGTAATTAGAATGATGAACAACTCCCATTTTATCAGTTTCATAATAATTTATAGTTCTTTCATAGGTAAAACTCATTAAAATCACTTCCTTCAATTGCGTATTATATAAAAATCAAATTGATATGTCAAACTTTATTAAGATTTATCAGTTATAACAGTTTCAAATCCATCCTATAGAATAGTTAAACAGTAACATCACAACTCATAAAAATTTATATGAAGGGTAAGTTTTTTCAATGTATAGTATACTAATAGTAAAACTTTTAATATTACATTTTGATTACATTTAAAAAATATGTTGAAAAAACTTCATAATTCATATATAATAAAATTGTATGAAATTTTGTTGAAGGAGGATGCATATGGATACATTTGCTAATTACATTTTAGATGAAAATGACATAGCAGAAAAAATGGAAATCACGTATTATTTAGCAAAAAAGACAAGAATATTTTTTGATAAATCCGTAATATTTAAAACAGAATTAGCCAGAATGTTTGTAGATTTTATGAAAATTGATGTAGACAAAAATTTAATAATAACAGCATGTCTATTATGTAATTGTAAAAAAGTAGACAATGCACAAGACTTAGAAAAAATACACTCATATGCAAAAGAAGGAGCAGATTATTTATTAACATTAGGATTTGATAGAAGATTTTGTAAAATATGTGAAGAAGTCAATAGATATAGTAATAGCAATCCAAGGGAAAGAGAAAGTGACGTTTTAGAATTAGTTGACCAATTTGGAGGAATGTTATTAGATAGACCAGAAAGAATAGGATTTCAGCCAGATGAAGCAATGGTATTATTGGAACATAGAAATTTAAAAGGACAATATAATAGATTTTTACATACATTTGGAGAATTTGTTCACATGATGGAACAAATAGAATTAAATGATTTAACATCAATGAAAGCATTACGAAGATTAGTAAAAATACACAATGAATCTAAAAATGTAAAAGATTTTATGAAAAAAGTATGTTATGACTATGAAACTAAAATAGATAAAGCAGTTGAAAAATATAGAGAAGAAATAAAAGAAGGAATGTTCAAAGATTCCAATAGACCATTATTTAGTGAAGAAACAACTAAAAAAATCTTGGCACACATAGCAGAAGAAAATATGAATAGTGAAAAATTAAAAAATGAAAATTAAAAAACGATGATTTGGGGACGGAGAAAAAATCATCGTTTTTAGAATAAGGAGAGAAAAATGTACGAAATATTTGCAGATTTACATGTACACATAGGAAGAAGTGAAAATGGAAAACCAATAAAAATAACAGCAGCAAAATCTTTGAATTTTGCAAACATAGCAAAAGAATGTGCTGAAAGAAAAGGTATAAATGTAGTAGGAATTATTGATTGTGCATCACCATATGTAATAGAAGACATAGAGAAATTCTTACAAACAGGAGATGCTTATGAATTAAAAGATGGAGGAATTATATACAAAGACAAAGTTTGTATCCTTTTAGGAAGTGAAGTAGAAACATCAGAAGAGGGAAGAAATGGAAAAAAAGGATCTGCACACAATATTTGCTTTTTTCCATATCTGAAAGATATAAAAGGATTTTCAAACGAATTAAGTCATCATTTAAAAAATATAACATTAAGTACACAAAGATCAGACTTATCAGGATATGACCTAATAGATATGGTAGAAAGATATAATGGAATATTAATTCCAGCACATATTTTTACACCACATAAAAGCTATTATGGAAATTGTACAGACAGACTACAATATATATTTAAAGAAAAATATGATAAAATATTTGCAGTTGAACTAGGACTAAGTTCAGATACATATTTAGCAGACATGATTTCTGAATTAGAAAATAAGACATTTGTAACAAATTCAGATGCACATTCATTGCCTAAAATAGCAAGAGAATATAACAAAATGCAGGTAGAAGATATATCATTTAAAGAAATTGTAAAAGCATTAAAAAATGAAGATGGAAGAAAAGTAATAGCAAATTATGGATTAGATCCAAAACTTGGAAAATATCATAGAACATATTGTGATGATTGCGAAAAAGCAATAGAAACAAAAGAGCCAGTAGATGTATGTCCATATTGTGGAGGAAAGAATGTAACATTTGGAGTTTTTGATAGAATAGAATTAATAAGGGATAAAGAAGAATCAAAAAGTCCAGAAAATCGACCACCATATGTATATCAAATACCACTAGGATTTATTCCAGGAGTGGGAGGAAAAACAATAACAAAATTGTTAGATACATTTGAAACAGAGATGAATATTCTTCATAAATTATCTAAAGATGATATAGAAGCAGTTGTAGGAAAAAAGATTGCAGATTCAATAGATAGAGCAAGAAATGGCGAATGTAAAGTACAATCTGGAGGCGGAGGAAACTATGGAAAAGTAGTTTAAGACAAAAGGGGCCAGGTCATAATGTGTATGCAAAATGTCGAATATTGTCAAATAGAGAGGATTGAGGGAGGTTTTTTGAATCCATTCTTTTTGACAATATTCGACATTTTGCATACACATTATGACCTGGCCCCTTTTGTCTTTGACATATTTTTAAAATTTAGTTCTATAAATTTTCTTATTGAATACACATTATGTATAAAAGATAAGGAGATTTATATGAAAGAAAGAAAAGAATTTAAAGTATTTAGGATAATAAAAGAACATGTAATAAACAATAAAAAAGAGTATTTTATAATATTTCTAATATTTGTAATAGGAATATTTAGTGGAGTCTTTTTTATAAACAACATACAACAAGAACCAAAAACAGAAATAACGAATTATTTAAACCAATTTATAGAAAAATTCAAGAGTTTAGAAAGTATTAATAAAATAGAATTATTAAAAAGTTCAATAGCACAAAATTTGCTATTAGGAATTTCGATATGGTTTTTTGGAACTACAGTAATAGGGATTCCAATTGTATTTGGAATAATATTATATAGAGGATTTTGTTTAGGATATACAATTTCATTATGTATATCAATAATGGGACTAGGAAAAGGTCTCAGTTTTATTGTAATAACATTGTTATTACAAAATATATTATTCATTCCTGCAATTCTAGCTTTAGCTGTAAGTGGTATAAAACTGTATAAATCTATAGTAAAAGATAAAAGAAAAGAAAACATAAAGTTAGAGATATTAAGACATACTGTATTTTCAATTATAATGTTAATAATACTACTAATTACATCAGTTATAGAGATATTCATTTCTACAAATCTATTGAAGGCTTTAATAAAATATTTTTAAAAAATGCTAAAAATGTATTTACAATTTTGAAATAGTTTGATATAACATATATAGTTTATGTAAATACAATAAAAAATATAGAGGTAGGGGAAAAAAATGGATAGACAATTAAAATACTTTTTTAACTTTTTAGAAAATGATAAGAAATTATCAGAAAATACATTACAATCATACAAAAGAGATTTGAAACAATTTAAAAGATATTTAGAGGAATACGGACTTCACTACAATAGGGTAAAAGAAGAAGACATACAAAATTACATTAAGGAAATGCAAGAAAAAGGTAAAAAAGCCTCAAGTATTTCAAGATGTATTGCATCAATAAGATCATTTTATCAATTTGTATTGAAGAATAAAAAGATAAAAGTAGATCCAACAGCCAATATACAATCTCCAAAAATAGAGAAAAGAAAACCAAATGTATTAACACAAAAAGAAGTAGAACTTTTATTAAAACAACCTGATAATGTTGATTTAAAAGGAATAAGAGATAAAGCAATGCTAGAATTTGCATATGCTACACGGAATGAGAGTAACAGAGATAATTTCATTAAATATAGATGATGTAAATTTAGAAGAAGGCTATGTAATATGTAAGAGTGGAAATAGACAAAGAATTATTCCGTTAGGTTCAATGTCTTTAAAAGCATTGAAACAATATATAGAAGAAGCAAGAGGAATATTGATAAAAAATGAAGATGAAAAAGCTTTGTTTGTAAATATAAATGGTGGAAGACTTACAAGACAAGGTTTCTGGAAGATTATAAAATTTTACAAAGAACAAGCACATATTACAAAAGATATTACACCACATGTATTAAGACATTCATTTGCAACACATTTATTACAAAATGGAGCAGATTTGAAAGCAATTCAAACAATGCTTGGACATTCAGATATATCTTCAACACAAGTATATATGCAATTTCAAGATGAAGGTTTAAAAAATATTTATAAAAAAGCACATCCAAGAGCATAAAATACAAAAAAGGTCAGGTCGTGTCAAGAGTTGTCAATGAGTTGTCAATGGGGACGGAGATTTTGACAACATTGCTAACAACAATGTTGTCAAAATCTCCGTCCCCATTGACACTCCTTGGTATAAAAAATAAAATAAAGACGAGGTTGAGAAATAATGAAAACAGTAATATTAAAAACAATAATAGTATTAATAGCTCTAGCACTTATTATATTATCTTTAACAATAACTTATTTTTTTAATATAGATATAGAAACAAAAGAGCCAGTAAAGATAGAAGAAGAATGTAAAATAGATACATATGAATTTAGTGGGAGAAAAGTATTTACAATAAAAAATGAAAACAATGTTGAGAATAAAAAGTATATTTTATATTTTCATGGAGGATCATATGTTGCAGAAGCGACACAAAATCATTGGGATTTTTTAGAAAAAATAGTTAAAGATACAGGATATGAAGTAATAATGCCAGATTATCCACTAACACCAAAATATAATTATAAAGATGTATATAATATGGTAGAGCCGTTATACAAAGAAATAGTAGAAAAAGTAGGTAAAGATAATTTAATAATAATGGGAGATTCAGCAGGAGGAGGATTAGCATTAGGCTTATATGAAAAGTTAGTAGAAGATAATATAGGGCTTCCAATAAAAACAATATTAATATCTCCATGGTTAGATGTAAGATTAGAAAATACTGAAATAAAAGAAATAGAAAAGAATGATAATATATTAAATAAAGAAGCTTTAAAATTAGCAGGAATTGCATATGCTGGAGAAGATGGAATAAATAAATATTTGGTAAATCCTATAGATGGAAATTTATCTAAACTATCAAATATCAAAATATTTATTGGAACATATGATATCTTATATCCAGATTGTAAGTTGCTAAAAGAAAAAGCAGACAAAGTAAATGGAAATGTAGAGATTAAAGAGTATGACAAAGCAAAACATATATGGCTAATAGACAACAATTCAGAGCAGGAAATAACACAAAAAGCATATAAAGATTTAATAGAAGAAATAAAAAAATAGATATAATAAGAATTGAAAAATATATTAATGTTTTTTGTGGCAGATAATAAACATTAAAACATGCAGGTATAATAAGGTAAGAGATGCCCCTAATCCCTAAAATATAGGGTGAAGGAGTGTTCCATAATCCATAAGGAGGTTTTTTATGAATGATAAAAAAGAAAGGCTTTATTGGAGAAGATTAGATAATTCAGCAAAAATATTTCCGATATCAGCAGGAAAAAAATATAGTACAGTTTTTAGATTATCAGTTGTACTAAAAGAAAAAGTAAACCCAGAAATATTGAAAAAAGCAGTTAATAAAGCTTTAGAACAATATGAATTCTTTAAGGTTAGTTTAAAAAGTGGATTTTTTTGGAATTATTTAGAATATAATGCTAAAGAGCCAATAATAGAAGAAGAAAAAGAATATCCATGTAAATATATAGAACCTAAAGAAAATAATAATTATTTATTTAAAGTTACATATTTTGATCAGAAGATAAATATAGACATATTCCATTCACTAACTGATGGAAATAGTGGAGTTATGTTTTTCAGAGAAATTATATATAATTATATAGAATTATCACATAAAGAAGAATTTCAGGAAGAACTAAGAATAAAAAGAAAAATTGATGTATCAGCAGAAGATAGTTATATAAAAAATTATAACAAAAAAGCAAAAGGAAATAATTCATCTAAAAAAGCATATAAACTAGCAGGAAAGAAAATTAAATTAGGAGCTATTTCAGCAATACATGAAATAATAGATTTAAATGAATTAAAACAAGAGGCAAAAAATAATTCTGCAACAATTACACAATATTTAACAGCAGTTTTGATATATTCTATATATAAAGCAAATTATTTAAAACATAAAGGAAAAAAGCCAATAAAAGTATGTATACCAGTAAATTTAAAAAAATATTTTCCTTCAAATACTGTATCTAACTTTTTTTCATATATAACTGTAGAAGCAGAAATGAAAAAAGAAAAATTAGATGATTTTGACAAAATATTAGATTTTGTGAAAAAAGATTTTGAAAAAAAACTCACACCAGAAGAAATACAAAAAACAATGTCAGGAAATGTAAAATTAGGAACAAATCCATTTATAAAAATAATACCATTAGTTTTAAAGAAACCAATTGTAAGACTAAGTTATATAGAAATTAGAAAATACACAACAACTACATTTTCAAATATAGGAAGGATAGGTATTATTGGAAAATATAAGAAATATATTGATAATTTTCTGATGTTAATAGCACCAGAACCAGTAGAAAAAATAAAATGTTCAGCATGTTCATTTGAAAATAATATTGAGTTTACATTTACTTCTATTTTAGATAATTGTGAAATAGAAAAAGAGTTCTGTGAATTTTTAAAAGGAAAAAATATTCATGTAACAATAGAAAGTAATGGAATATTATGATTATGATGATTTTTGTGAAATAGAAAAATAATCAAAAGGAAGAGGGCGTTTTAGAATGTTATATCCTAAAAAATTGAGTAGCAAAAAAAGTAACTTATTACTAAAAATATTATTAGGAATATCAATACTACTTGCTATTATTTTAGTAATTATAAATAGATTAACAACACCTGGAATACATTGGTCAGCACTTGCAAATGCAGGAATTATATATACATGGATTACAGTAATATATTCAATAAACAAGAGAATAAATATTGCAGGACATGTAACTGTACAAGCTATAGCAATTTCAATATTAACAACATATGTAGATTATAGTTTAGGATTTAAAGGATGGTCTTTGGAAATTTCAATTCCAATAATAATAGTAATAGCAAATGTTACAATGTTAATTTTAACTATTGTTAGTCATAGGAAATATGTAAGATATGCAATATATCAGTTGTTTATTTGTATATATAGTTTGATACCATTATATTTTATGAAAGAAAATTTGATAAATAATTATGTTTTAAGTTATATTGCAATGGGAATTTCTATATTGAATTTTATTTTAACAATTATTCTTTCCGCAAGAGATGTAAAAGATGCAATAATAAGAAAATTTCATATTTAAAACAAAAGACAAAACGAGCCAGACAAAACGGGCCAAACAAAACGGGCCAAACAAAACGGGCCAGGT